>JBFHDT010000450.1:0-1507 GCA_041584575.1 Porticoccaceae bacterium | reverse complement strand
TAAAGTCCAATGCCGCGCCATTATTAGTGCCGAGGCTTTTAAAAGTAGCCGTTACCTCGATATGTTATGCGAGCTTGCGCCGGAACTGGCAAGCTGTGAACCAGGCCAATTACGCTCCGCTAAATTTCCCCGACTCGAAACCGTGATTCGTATGGGCGAGGCTCAAACGCCAGGTATGTTTAATTTTGACGAAGTCTGCGCTATGGGTGGGGAGCTAGAGCACAAGCAGCTCGTTGAATTGAAAGGGCAGTTAATGCCTGACGATGCTATCAATATTCAGTTCACTAGTGGCACGACGGGTAACCCTAAAGGCGCGACACTGACACACTGCAATGTGCTGAATAATGGCAAGGTTAACGGTGATGTGATGCGCCTCACCCATGAAGATAAGGTGTGTATTCCTGTGCCGCTCTACCACTGCTTTGGCATGGTGATTGGCAACCTGGGCTGCATTTGCCACGGCGCAACAGCGGTCTTCCCCGGTGAAGCGTTTGAACCGCTCAGTGTCTTGAGCGTTGTCGCCGAGGAAAAATGCACCGCTTTGCACGGTGTGCCTACTATGTTCATCGCCGAGCTCGATCACCCCGAATTTGATAGCTTTGATTTATCGAGCTTGCGTACCGGCATCATGGCCGGCGCACCATGCCCTGAATCGGTAATGAAACAGGTCATCGGCAAAATGAATATGCAGCAGATTTTGATTGCCTATGGACAAACAGAACTCAGCCCGGTTAGTCACGCCACTGAGCCGGATGATGCCCTCGATAAGCGCGTCGGCACCGTGGGCAAGCCTTGCCCCCACCTTGAAACTAAAATTGTCGACGAGAATAACCGGGTGGTCGCCATCGGTGAGAAGGGCGAGATTTGTACCCGAGGTTATGCGGTGATGCGCGGCTATTGGGACGACGAAGAAAAAACCCGCGAGACCATAGATGTCGGTGGCTGGTTGCACTCCGGTGATATTGGCATTATGGATGAGGAGGGTTATGTGCGCGTAACCGGGCGCATTAAAGACATGATTATTCGCGGTGGTGAAAATATTTATCCTCGCGAGGTGGAGGAGTTTCTCTACACTCACGAGAAAGTTCAGGAAGTGCAGATCGTGGGTGTACCCGATGAGCGACTCGGTGAGCAGGTTTGTGCCTGGATCAAATGCCACGATGGAGAAGCCTTGACAGAAGAGGAAGTGAAGGCGTTTTGTAAAAACAAAATCACTCACTTTAAGGTGCCGCACTATATTCGCTTTGTCGACGATTACCCGATGACAGTGACGGGAAAAATTATGAAATTTAAAATGCGTGATGTCATGATAGAAGAGCTTGGCATTCTCGTTTGATGGGTATTGACCGATAGCCTTGCTTTTTTGAGAGCCAGGCTATGGGTGGAATCCTAAAATTTTGACGTTGTTTTAACGACAGTTCTAAGCAGTCGCCAAGACTGCCAACCAAGAGAGGAGAGACATTGTGGATTTAAGCAATAAAGTAGCCATCGTTACAGGTGGCGCGTC
>JBFHDT010000449.1:0-1519 GCA_041584575.1 Porticoccaceae bacterium | reverse complement strand
TGGCAAGCTACAAAAGGTATTTGCGCGTCACCTCAACTAAGTAGCGCTTGTAGCTGCCAACGAACTTGTCGACTAAGCTAAGCAAGTGCTAAACAATAAAATTTGGAGTCGCTATGTTACAGCTTGATAAAATTTTACTACCGCTAGCCGTCATTTGCGGTGTGCTACTGGTATCCCCCACAAGCAATGCCGACTGGAGAAGCCTACTGGGCAAAGCGAAGGAAACAATCACTGGCGAGCAGCAAGCCAATGTTACAGACGCCGCTGTTGGTGCTTTGTCGAGCAGCGATATTGTCGATGGCTTAAAAGAAGCTCTAAAACAGGGTTCACGCACCGCTATCGATACCCTGGGTAAGGAGGATGGTTTTCTCGGTAACCCGAAAGTGCGAATTCCCTTGCCAGAAAAATTACAAACCCTGGAAACAGGACTGCGTGCTATTGGCCAGGGTGCGGTGGCCGATAACTTTATCAACTCAATGAACCGCGCTGCTGAGCAGGCCGTACCTCAGGCCACTGACTTGTTTGTAAACACCATAAGCGATATGTCCCTTGAAGATGCGCACGCCGTTCTTAAAGGGCCGGATGATGCCGCCACGCAATATCTGCGCGAACACAGTGGCTCGCAACTTTATGAGTTAATGAAACCCATGGTTAAAGAAGCAACCGATAAGGTCGGTGTCACCAGCGCCTATAAAAACATGTGTAGTAAAGCCGGGTTTCTAGGAAAAAAAATCGACGCCGATGCAGTCGATCTCGACAACTACGTCACACAGCAAGCCATGAATGGGCTTTTTGAATTGATTGCGATTGAAGAGCAGCGTATTCGCGAAAACCCTCTGGCAAGAACCACAGACCTGCTCAAGAAAGTATTTTCAGTGGCTAAGTAGAAGGGCTGTAATAGAAAACAGTGTTTGTTAACCTTAACAAAAACTGGAGTCAAACTATGGAATACCTCAGCGCAAATGACATTATCAATGCCGATGGCCTGCGCCTGGTTCTCGTTCATCATATGCCTAGCCCCTGGGGGCAAGCTACCAAGGCGATGGTGGAATACAAAGGCCTGCCCTTTGCCGCAGCAGCCTGGGAGGGTGGCAGTGACAACCCCGAACTGATTGCCTGGGCGGGCAACCACGGTGCCCCCATCGTCGCGTGGAACGACGAAGCGCCCGTTCACCGCTGGGACGATATTCTCTTTCTGCTTGAGCGCCTCGCCCCCGAGGCTAGCTTACTGCCCGAAAGCCGCGCCGAACGCGCGCTGGTGCTTGGCCTTAGTCACGAGATTTGCGGGCAATTGGGCCTCGCCTGGAACCGCCGCCTGAGCATGTTTGCGCCCATCGTCGCCTCCGGGCAGGCATTGGAAGACTTCGTGGAGATGGCAAGAAGGTACGGCTCCACGCCAAGTGATGTCAGCTGCGCCGACGCTCGCCAAATTGCCAGCCTCAATGCCCTCACGGCGCGGTTGCAAGCCCAGCAAGACGCCGGTAGTGAATACTTTGTCGGCAACAGCCTCACCGCCGTC
>JBFHDT010000448.1:0-1530 GCA_041584575.1 Porticoccaceae bacterium | reverse complement strand
TATTGAAACCATTGAGCAAGAAAACCTGGCTCAGCGCGCCAAAGAACTCGGCACTCATTTACTGCAGGCTTTTAGCACGGCACTAACCGATTGCGACAAAGTTAAAGAGATACGCGGCAGTGGGTTGATGATTGGCATTGAGCTTAGCGAGCCCTGCACAGAACTAGTAGCTCGCGCTGCTGACAAAGGCCTGCTTATTAACGTTACCGCAGGCAATGTTATTCGCCTCTTGCCACCACTAATTTTTAGCGACGCACAAGCAGCACAACTGGTCGACATCCTCGTACCCTTAATTAAAGCTTTTTAGCAGGAAACAGTCCCGCTTACGGAATTCGCCATGACGGTCCAGCATTTTCTAACCTTGAACGACCTCCCCGCCGATGAGCTACGCCTCATCATTGATAATGCTATCGAGCTGAAAAGCCAGTTGCGCAATAACACCGCCGGCAAGCCTATGTCGGGCAAAGTACTGGCGATGATTTTTGAAAAATCCTCGACCCGCACCCGCGTTTCCTTCGAAGCTGGCACGGCGCAACTAGGCGGCAGCGCACTGTTTTTATCACCCAGCGATACCCAGCTCGGCCGTGGTGAACCTGTCGAAGACAGTGCACGGGTCATTTCTTCAATGGTCGACATCATCATGGTGCGCACCTTCGCCCACAGCAAGATAGAAACCTTTGCCAAATACTCAAAGGTTCCGGTCATCAACGCCCTGACGGACGACTATCATCCCTGCCAATTACTCGCCGATATGCAAACCTATATCGAGAAGCGCGGCGATATCGCCGGTAAAACTGTCGCCTGGGTGGGCGATGGCAACAATATGTGCAATTCCTATATTAATGCCGCCGCACAATTTGATTTTGAACTAAGCATTGCCTGCCCCAAAGGTTTTGAGCCCGATGCTAACTTGCGCCAGCGCCACGCCGACCGCATTCGCATAACGCAAAACCCTCGCGACGCTGTTGCGGGTGCTGACCTGGTCGTCACCGATACCTGGGCATCAATGGGCCAGGAAGAAGAGAAACAATTACGCATCGAGCAATTCAAAGGCTTTCAAGTCAATCACGAGCTCATGTCACTGGCTGCCAACGACGCTCTCTTTATGCACTGCCTGCCCGCCTATCGCGACATGGAAGTCAGCGCACAATTGCTCGAAGATGAAAATATTTCTGTGGTCTGGGATGAAGCTGAAAACCGCCTACATGCCCAAAAGGCTTTAATGCTTCACCTGCTCAAACTATCGGCTTAGAACTAACGACTCAACGCTGGGTACTTCAAAAACATCCCGTCGATTTTGTTCTGTCGCTGACCAGGAGCGGAATAAGAGACGGCCAGGCTTTCATCGTTGTTATACATTGCCCTCTCTAGCGGACCCGTCTACTAGCGGCCTCGTCGACGCCCTGACCAACAGCTGCCCTTAACAGCTATAAAAACACGCTTTTAAGCGAGAAAATAAAGCCATCAACGTTCTCTTTGCATCATCGACCTGGCGGAACAAAAGGCTGTCACTTTCTGCACTGTCAGTGC
>JBFHDT010000447.1:0-1606 GCA_041584575.1 Porticoccaceae bacterium | reverse complement strand
CTGGAAAAAATGCTCAATTAAATGATGGCAATGAAAGACAATCGCCTCGCCTGACTCAATCGACAGGTTTGTGTTTTAGCCCACCGGCACCTCTGCGTACCTTCCCCGAAGCGGGAAAGCTAAGTGATGGTTTGCTGATTGAAACACTCGCTGCGCTAGGGAGTTGGGATGCCTGTCAGTCTGCAGTGGCCCTGGCTCTCGCCAATGCTTTGATTAACGATAATGCTGGCGGCAAGGCCATGTGTTTAACTGATGCACTTAACCCTGCCGATTTTGTTGACCGAGCCTGTCCTCCGCATTTGCGCGTGTTTCACTATTTTGCGCCGCAATTACGCAGTAAAAAAGTTGCAATTATTGGGCGTTATCCAGGCCTGGGTGAAATTCAGGGTCTTAAGTGCCAGCTGTGTCTGGAGCGAAACCCCCAGCCGGGTGACCTGCCCGATACTGCTGCCGAATATGTTCTGCCAGAAATGGACTGGGTATTTATTACCGCCTCGAGTATTGCCAACAAAACCTTGCCCAGGCTATTACAGTTAAGCATTGATGCGAAGGTGGTATTAATGGGCCCTAGCCTGCCCTGGTTAGCGGAATGGAGAAATTTTGGCGTCGACTACCTGGCCGGGGTTGCTATAGCAGATGCCGATCAATTATGGACCATCGCCGCAGAGGCCGGTGGAACCCGTATTTTTGCGCAGGCTGTCGACTATCGCTTATTGACTTTATAGGGTCGGCTATCTTTGCCTGCTATTCGATTTTAGTCATCCATCCCATCCTTCGTTAGCCATTAATTCAAAGCGACTCTGATCCTGCCGTTGCTTTTGTTTGAGGATATTCGCCAGCCAAAAGGGGGGATTGTCTTTAAGCTGAGACTGTAAGTCCTCAATGATTTCTTCGACATCAGGTCCACCTTTGACTTGAATTGGGTTAACCCCCAGGGTGATTAGCTGCCGTGTCGCCGAGCCACCAATAGAGCCGCAATAGACAATGTCACAACCCACTAGCCAGGCGAGCTTTGGTTTAAGCTTATCTTCATTACCGTCTTTTTTCTCATGGCCAAAAGACTGCTGGGCAATGCACTCAGCCTGACCTTCACTGATCGCATAGACAAAAAAGGCAGATGCTGAACCGAAGTGCTGGTCTACCATATCGCCATCCATCGACGCGAAGGCGACAATTAAGGCGTCATTATTTTTTAGGGCATCTGCTACGCAGTTGACTTCGAGTGCTATTGCCACTTTATTCTCCCTGGGTATCTGAGCAAGTTGTTTTGATATTAATTTAGAGGCTGCAAATTGCGCGCCAGACGTTTCTGAAGGCCTTGTGAGCGGAGGGAATAAAGCGTCCTATTAAAAAGTGCTTATGTAACGCGTGTGTTGATAGGTCTCGGGTAAACTGTCGATAACTGCTACCCATAAGGCTTTTGTCAGTTTTGCTACAAAAGGTAACGCCAACGAAGACGTGATTCGTCAGTATGTCCAGGACCAGCTACAGGTCATGGATAACGATGAGAAAAATAGTCAGTAGTTGAGCTTGCTTTAAAACTCGGTCGCTTGCGGCCGAATTTTTTATAACCCAGGGGACTTATTATGAAAATCGGTGTCTCTCT
>JBFHDT010000446.1:0-1607 GCA_041584575.1 Porticoccaceae bacterium | reverse complement strand
GTTTATTTTATTGGCGCCGGACCAGGCGACCCGGAATTAATAACGCTCAAAGGTCAGCGTTTGTTAGAAAGCTGCCCGGTAGTGCTCTATGCGGGCTCACTGATTCCTAGAGAAGTCCTCGCGGCGGTTGAAGATTCAGCAGAAAAAATAGTGGATACCGCTAATATCGATCTCGATGAGATTATCCAGCTCATTGAAGACGCGCAGAAGAAGGGCCAGGATGTCGCCAGGCTACACAGTGGCGACCCGTCCTTATATGGCGCCATTGGCGAGCAAATTCGTCGCCTGGAAGCATTGGGAATTGCCTACGAAATTGTGCCCGGCGTCTCTGCCGTCGCCGCGTCAGCCGCCTACTTGGGCAAAGAGCTGACCTTATCCGGGGTATCGCAGACGGTCATCCTCACCCGTTATGAGGGTAAAACCCCCTTTCCGGAACGAGAACGTTTACCTGAGCTGGCCAGGAGTCGAGCCACGCTGGCGATTCATTTAGGGGTGAGTCATATTCATAAAATCGTCGAGGAGCTGATACCATTTTATGGCGCAGACTGTCCGGTCGCGGTCTGTTATCGCACTAGCTGGCCAGATGCCGATAAGGTGACCGGTACACTCGGAGACATCGTCAAAAAAGTACGGGAGAAGAAATTCACCCGCACCTCACTCATACTCGTGGGGCAGGTGCTAGACACTCAGCACTTTGAAGATTCCTACCTGTATGCAAAAACTCAGGCCCACATTTACCGCCCCAAAGTACGCCCGGAACAGCCACGCAAGGTTAAGCGGGAGCCCCTTGCAACCCAACAACAAGAGAACGCATCATCATGAAACTAAATAAAATACCTACCACGGTCGTGACCGGATTTCTTGGCAGTGGTAAAACCACCTTACTATCAAACGTGCTGAAACAAGCCAAAGGTAAGCGCATTGCGGTGATTGTGAATGAGTTTGGTGAACTGGATATCGACGCGGAGTTATTGCGCAGCTGCCCGTTGGAATGTGAAGACGAACAAAGTGCTACCGCGGCCCAGAAAGCGGAATCCCAAAACGGCATTTACGAGCTGGCCAATGGTTGCATTTGCTGTACCGTGGAAGAAGAGTTTTTACCCGTGATGGAAGAGCTGGTAAAGCGACGAGACGAGATAGATCACATTTTGATAGAAACCAGTGGATTAGCCCTGCCTAAACCCCTGGTACAGGCTTTCAACTGGCCGGGCATCAAAGAACACTGCACCGTAGACGCTGTTATTACCGTAATAGATGGCCCGGCAGTAGCCGCCGGCCGCTTTGCCCATGACGTTGACCGTGTGCAAGCCCAGCGCTTGGCGGATGAAAGCCTTGACCATGACCCAAGTTTACAAGAGCTGCTGGAAGATCAATTAAGTGCGGCAGATTTGGTTATTGTCAGCAAGAATGACCTTTTGCTCGAAGCACAGCGAACGCAAGTCGAACGTATCGTCAGCCAGCGTGTACCAAAAGAAGTGAAAACTGCCTACATACATCATGGCGAAGTAGATTTAGAGGCTATCATCGGCTTGGATGCGATGGCGGAAACACGCATTGATCAGGTGCACAATCATCACGATCATCATCATGCCCACGGTGAACACCAC
>JBFHDT010000445.1:0-1635 GCA_041584575.1 Porticoccaceae bacterium | reverse complement strand
GTTAATGATTGTTTGAGGAGTGCCTTGCGCAAATTATCAAAAAGCACCGGCCCCTGGCGCACAGCAAAAACACCGGCTCGCGGTCGGGGGAAGTTCTCTTGCTGGGCAATATCACCGGCAGCGAAAACAAAGTCGTGGCTAGTTGACTGCAAATACTGATTTACGCTGATAAAGCCCTGTTTATCAAGACTCAGAGCAGTCTCTTTTAACCAGGCTGCAGCGCTGGCATTGGTACACCAGAACAGGCAATTAAAATGAAGCGTTTTATTATTTTCACCTTTCAGTATATTGGCAGAAACAACTTCAACCCGGGTATTGGCAATAACGTCGATATTTAGGCAAGAAAATAATTCACCAACCTTGCGCTGTAGTCGTGCTGGGTAATTTTCTGGCAGGCCCTCCCCTTGCTGCACCAGACAAAATTGCAAGGCTCTGTTTATCGTCGTGTCACTACTGAGAGCAAAATGCATCGCCAAAATCAGCTCAACGCCAGCGGCGCCACCACCCACGATGGCGATACGATAGGGTTCTTTATGGTTCGCCAAACTCCCCTGACGACATAGGTCGTTTTTTATGCTCAACCAACGGGGATAAAACTCAGCGATCGGTTTAACCGGTATCGCAAAATCAGCGGCGCCGGGAATGCGCAGGTCGGGGCTAATACCGCTGTTGATCGACAACAAATCAAAACCCAGAGGGCTTCTATCGGTAAAGGTGATTTCTTTATGCGACAGGTCGATACCCGTCACCGAAGCTTGAATAAAGCGCGCATTGGCATAGCGACATAAACGCGACAAATCGATATGAGTTTCTTCCAGTGCATAGTGCCCAGCAATTAAGCCCGGCAGCATGCCTGAATAGGGCGTTAACACTTGCGGAGAAATAAGTGTCAGGCGCACACCCGGCAGCGGCTTCATGGCCCACATTTTCAATACCAGGGCATGGCTGTGACCACCGCCAATCAGAATAAGGTCTTTATACGTGGGTACGAGTGTTTGCATTAGCGTATGTCTGCAGTGGTCACTAAATGAAGGCGGCGGCGCAAATAGCGCGCCAATGTATCGATTACCATATTCAACAAGGCAGAGGCGAGAATAAGTAAGGCAGCACGGTCAAAGCGAAACTCTTCAAACGCGGAGTCAATATAAAAGCCCAGGGTGGCGATGCCAAGAATACCGAGTATTGCGCTTTCACGCAGTATCACTTCCCAGCGGTAAAATAAAATCGCCAAAAACTGTCGATACATTCGTGGCAATACTTCATAAGCATAGCGGTTAACACCTTTGCGGGCATCCCTACGCAAAGTAATCTGCTCACTAAAGCCTGCCATTAAATAGCTAATAATGGCGCCATTGTGCAAAGCCAGTGCAACAATAGCCGGTAGCATAGACGGCCCCCAAAGCAGCAGCGCCACAAAAGCCAACAGGTACTCAGGCAGGGTTCGAGCAATAACCAACAGGCCAGCATTGGCACCTTTCATGAGAGGGCTAACAAACAGTGAACTGCTAAAAGGGAAGACTAATAAAGCCAACAGTGCCGTAAAAAACAATGCGATTTGACTCAACACTAGGGTATTACATAAACCCGGCCAGAGTTGTTGCTGCCACATAAAAACTAGCCACGAACCAATGCCAT
>JBFHDT010000444.1:0-1696 GCA_041584575.1 Porticoccaceae bacterium | reverse complement strand
CCTTAAGTTTTGTCGAGCACATGGCCCCAAAGATCGACAAATTGTCGCCTTTTTTTGAGGCCATCCCCAAACGTAGTGGCGGTTCGATCATGCGGGTCTATCGTGATACCCGCTTTGGTAATGATAAAACCCCCTATAAAACCAACCTCGGTATCCAGTTTCGCCATCGACGTGGCAAAGATATTCATGCACCGGGCTATTATTTGCACATACATCGTGGTGAGGTTTTCCTTGGGGTCGGGTGTTGGCGCCCCGATTCTGCAGCCCTGGCAAAAATTCGCCAGCGCATTGATGAAAAACCCGAGGTCTGGCAGGCCATCATTAATAGTCGTTCTTTCAAGCGAGAGTTTGAGTGGGGTGGCGATACTCTGAAGCGTCCGCCGCGAGGCTACAGTGCCGACCACCCTTTAATCACCAGCTTGAAACAAAAGGATTTTATTGTGATTAAGCCACTGCTCGACAGTGCCATTGAAGAGAATGATTTTGCCAAAGCCACATTAAAGTCATTTCGAGCAGCCAGGCCATTGATGCAATTTCTATGTCAGGCTCTGGAGGTTGGTTTTTAGTCGACCATGGGGTCGCGATAAGAATGTCAATCAATTGACCTATTATTGTAATTATGGTCTTATTGCGCCCCAGTTTATGCGTACAATAAGCCGTCTTTTACTATAGGCCGAGCGTGCCGTGTACTCTCCCTATAGCTAGCTTTTAGCTGCTTAAAACTAGACGTAAATTCTCTACCAGCTTGAGGAAAGAGCATGTCTGATAATTCACTCGATTTTAGAGATAAAGCCGCCATTGTCGGCATCGGTGAAACCGACTATACCCGGGGTGCTCTGCGCCCCTCATCTGAAATGATATTGGAATCAACCCGCATTGCCATTGCTGATGCGGGCCTAAAAAATACTGATATTGACGGTATTATCCTACCGCCGGTCATGATTACCGCTGAAGAGATTGCCGCCAATCTTGGCATTGAAGACCTGCGTTATAGCGCATCGATTAATATGGGCGGCGCTAGTCCGGTTACCGCACTACAAACGGCGGCCCTGGCAATATCCGCTGGCATTGCTAACAATATCGTGGTGACTGTGGGCTGGAATGGTTCTTCCGCACTGCGCCCCAAGCCCAATGCCAAGTTTCCAGAGCTAATCTCTATTCCTGCTTTGGAGCGCACCCTGCAAAACTATTACTTCCCCTACGGTAGTGCTTCGCCGGTGCAAATGTACGCCTGGATCGCCATGCGCCATATGCAAACATTTGGTGTTAGCCACGAGGCTATGGGTGCGGTTGCACTGGCCTGTCGTCGACACGCTCAGTTTAATGACAAGGCGACCACCCGCGGGCAAGAGTTGGATATGGAGAGTTATTTAAACTCTCGCTGGATTTCTGAGCCCTTCCGCCTGTTTGATTGCTGCCTTGAAACTGACGGTGCCTGTACGGTTATCGTTAGTCGCGCCGACCAGGCGAAAGATTTGCGCCACAAACCCGCCTATATTATGGCAGCAGCGGAAGGCCACCCCTACCCGGCTGACGATATAGCCAACCGGCCCGATATGTTCCACATTGGTCTGTCTAATTCAGCACCCAAAGCCTTTGCTATGGCAGGCTTGAAGCCGACAGATATGGATTTTCTTCAGGTGTATGACTGCTTCACTTATGTGGTGTTGTTACAGCTTGAAGCGATGGGTTTCTG
>JBFHDT010000443.1:0-1704 GCA_041584575.1 Porticoccaceae bacterium | reverse complement strand
GCCATCACCAGATGGTCATCGAGGTGGGCGATTAATTCCAGCTGGCGAGCTTCGTCAACCAGTGTCATGACACCTTTTTCAATGCCTAAGGTGGTGAGCTCAGCATCACTAATTTCTATTTCGGTATCGACCAGTGCTGCGCCTATGCCGTAGACATCAATTGTTTTCATAGAGGATTCCAGTAAATTTTGGCTGGGTGCAATAATCAAATGGCTTGCTACCCAGCCTGAAGGTAGACTGTTCGAGTGATATTTTAACAACAAATAAGGTGATTCGAGATGCTCTATGGTATTTCGTAGGAATAGAGCTTTGGCTAAGAAAAAAACCAGTAAAACTCGAAAAAAATCGACGAAAACAAAGCGCCAAGGGTTAATAGCGGTGCTAAAAAGGCTTTTAATAAAAGGGCTTTTTGCGCTACTAGTCATTGGTCTTGTCGCTTTGGTTGTACTGGATTACCGTTTGACTCAACGCTTTTCCGGCAACAAATGGTCGTTACCAAGTCACGTCTACAGCCGCTCATTGGAACTATACGAGGGACGAGATTTGTCCCTCGATGGTCTTATCTGGGAGCTCAAGAAGCTGGGTTATCGGCGCGTTACTACGTTGGACGCGCCCGGACAATACCGTCTTCAAGGGGCGCGTATCGATGTGCACTCTCGTGCCTTTGAATTTTGGGATGAAAGTAAGCCGGCGCAAACATTTACATTGACCTTTCAGGGTTCCCTGCTAGCTCGTTTGCGCACGCTGAAAGGTGAGCCTCTGACTCTGGTGCGTCTCGAGCCATTACGCATTGGCGGTATTTACCCGGCTCATCTCGAAGATCGCCTACCGGTACGTCTCGAAGAATTACCACCCATGCTGCTGGAAGGCCTGATTGCGGTAGAGGACCGCAATTTCTACCAGCACTACGGCATATCGATTCGCGGTATAAGTCGAGCGCTAGTGAATAACCTGCGTCCGGGCAGCGCGACTCAGGGTGGCAGTACTATTACGCAGCAGTTAGTGAAGAACCTATATCTCAGCCAAGATCGGAACCTACTGCGCAAAGGCCTTGAGGCGGTGATGGCGCTAATATTGGAGCAGCACTACAGCAAAGGTGAAATCATTGAGGCTTATATTAACGAAATTTATTTGGGTCAGGCCGGCAAGCGGGCTATCCACGGCTTTGGTATGGCCAGCCAGCACTATTTTAATCAGCCTCTGGCTGAGTTGGAGCTGCACCAGATAGCGCTACTGGTGGCGATGGCGAAGGGGGCTTCCTATTATGACCCGCGTCGTAACGGCGAGCGCGCTTTACAGCGCCGAAACCTGGTCATCAGTCAGTTGGCAGAGCAAGGTCTTATTAACAATGCAGTCGCGCGCAAAGCGAGTCAGCAGGGCTTAGATCTTTCAGTGCGCCCCGGCACACGCACTAACCCTTTTCCGGCCTACCTCGATCTGGTGAAGAGACAGCTGCGCCAGGACTATGAGGAGGAAGATTTAAGCAATGGTGGTTTGCGAGTGTTTACTCACTTTGACCCCCAGATACAGCGGCAGTTAGAGTCTGTTATCAACACCAGACTACCGGCTTTGGAGCGGCAAAAAGATTTGCAGGGTGAGTCAGTGGAGGCCGCTTCATTGGTCGTGAAAGTGGGTACAGCCGAAGTGTTAGCGTTGGCGGGCGGGCGGGGCGCAAGTTTTGCGGGCTTTAATCGAGCGCTGGAT
>JBFHDT010000442.1:0-1706 GCA_041584575.1 Porticoccaceae bacterium | reverse complement strand
TTTAATGCGGCAGCAGCAGCCTATAAAAGCGCTTTGGTCGTCGCCCCGGGCGATGCCGATATTCATGCCGAACTGGCACAAGTTTTATTTTCTCTGGCGGGGAATATGCCCACTGAAGACATGCAGGCTCATGCCAAAAAAGCCGTAGCAGCAGATCCAACTAATGCTAGTGCTCTCGGCTTATTGGGCATCGCTGCCTTTGCTCACGAAGACTATCGTGGGGCAAGTGCTTATTGGCAAGCGGCGTTAAATAACACGCCGCCCATGTCGGGTAGCGCCGAAGCCCTGCGCTCGGGGATTAGCCGTGCCAAGGCCTTGCTGGGTGAAGCAGTGAGCGACTGGTCGATGAGTCTCAAGGTTTCACTACCGGCGCCCATAGTTGCCCCGGCCGATGCCACCGTATTTATCTATTTGCGCGAGTGGCAGGGCATGCCTATGCCTCTGGTTGCACAGCGTGTGCGTGTGGCCGACTTACCATTGACCATTAAATTTGACGATACCATGGCGCTATCGCCTGAACGCTTACCCAGCAATATTAATCAGATAGAAGCTGTGGCGCGCATTGCCATGTCGGGTAATCGACAATCGAGTAGTGGTGATTTAGAGGGACGCTTGGGGCCGCTAAGTGCCGAGCAAATGGTTGAGCCGTTGAGTTTGGAAATTAATCGACGTTTGCCCTGAAATGATTGCGTTGCAGAAATTTTAGCTTTCACGTTACAAAGGAATAATATGATCTGGACTATCTACCTCTCCGGCGAAATACACACTGACTGGCGCGAACAATTAAAGCAGGGTTGTGAAGTACACAACTTGCCGGTTGAGTTCACTTCCGCCGTTACCAACCACGAGGCCAGCGACAGTGCGGGCGATGTGCTGGGTGCAGAGGAGAGCGGCTTTTGGCGTGACCACAAGTCAGCAAAAATCAATGCCATACGCACGAAAAACCTCATTGAAAACTGTGATCTGGCGATTGTGCGCTTTGGCGACAAATATAAACAGTGGAATGCGGCTTTTGATGCGGGCTATTGTGCGGCTCTGGGCACGCCCTATATTACGCTGCATGATGAGAATGTCATCCACCCTCTCAAAGAGGTCGATGCTTCGGCAATGGCGTGGGCGACAACACCCGAGCAAGTGGTTGAAATACTAAAGTACGTCGTTAGCAAATAATAAATAATGCATCCAGACCACGGGTAAAGCGGCGTGAAAAAAAGCGATAAGAAATATGAAAAGGCCATTAGAGAAGCGTTGACCGAGGCCTGTGATATTGCGCTCAATGAAGTGCCTGGCTTTCAGTGGCTGACTCATCAGGTGAATTACAATCGTTTTCCCGACTCCCTGTCGGTGGTATGTATCTTTGATACAAAGAGTGAGTTAGCCAGTGCATTGCTTGCTCAACAAGATAATTTTTTACGCAGTGTCATTCATGAAAAGTTAAGTGCTGTCGGTATTTCGATGAAGGATATGTCGCGGCAAATTTGTTTTGATAGCGAAGAGGCCTGCGCACTTGAGCATGGGGGTCGATGGCAAGAACGTTTGAGATAGATAGCGTATTGTCAGCGTTAAATTATTTTTGCTGTTCACAACAGCTAAGTGTCGTTCAATTGGAGAATTACATCTAAATATGAACCAGACTAAACACGAAGATAAAGCGACCTATAAGGCTACACACACTCCTGAGAAAATTGCTGACCGTTTGCAAGATG
>JBFHDT010000441.1:0-1758 GCA_041584575.1 Porticoccaceae bacterium | reverse complement strand
TCGTCACTATGGCCATGGCACTCTATGTACATCGCGACCAGCCCGCCGTTAAATATTGGCTCGCGTGGCTTCTGCTTACCTTTGGCGCCCTTTGTCTATTTGTTCTCCCCGATTCCGGCACATCCATTATTTTAAGAAATGGTCTGCTCATCACCGGCTGTCTATTCTGCTATAAGGGCAATCTGTCCTTTCAGGGAAAACCCTCATCGACGGCAAGGTGGTTAGTTATGGCCGCATTCGCCAAATTATATTGGCTAAGGAGATTTCTAATCTCAGAATACAGGTAGATGCAGAACAGTTTAAAATTTCCATTAGTATAGGCGCCTGCGAATTCATTGATGATGCCAAAGGTATTTATGCCGCGGCAGGTTCAGCTCTCTTTCGCGCCAAATCCGCCGGAAGAAATAGAGTACGCATCGAAAGCTACAGGTCCATAGACTATACCGGTTTATCAACGACCTAGGTTAAACGGAGGTTTGCAGAAAATCGACGTACTCTATCGCCTCTCGAGTAGGTACTCGAAAGGCATTGAACAAAAACTAGATCAGCGTATTGGTAGCGCCGCCATCAACAATCATCACTTGCCCCGTCATCCAGGCCGACGCATCGGTCGCCATAAACAGGACTGCACCGACCATATCTTCAGGCTGACCGATGCGACGCAGGGGCCAACGCTGGCTAACCTGATCAACCATGTCTTTGTTGTCAGTTAGTGCAGAGGCTAGTTTGGTTTCCACCAAGCCAGGGCACAGCGCATTACAGCGAATATTGTATTTACCGCATTCCAATGCAAAGGATTTTGTCACATTGATCAAGGCCGCTTTTGTAGTGGAATATGCTCCTTGCAACAGTCCGGGAACAATGCCGTTTATCGATGCAACGTTTACGATATTGCCGCCGCCATTTTTCTTCATTAGGTGCACGGCCTTTTCGCAAAAATAAAAGGGACCGCGATAATTAACCTCTACGAGTTTGTCGAATGCAGACATTGGCGTATCTTCAACCGCACCAAAATAAGGGCTGGTCGCGCCGTTATTAACTAGTACATCCAAACGGCCAAATTGCGTTTCGATGCTCTCCATAATGGCATCTATATCTTCAAGCTTGCCACCATGACAGGCTTCAGCAACAGCCTTAAAACCACGCGACCTAATATCGGCGGCCACCTTTTCACAGCTTTCCAGACGCCGCGAACTCACCACAACGGTCGCGCCCTGCTCTGCCAGCGTGTGGCAGATAGCTTCACCAATACCGCGGCTACCGCCACTCACCAGTGCGACTTTTCCATCCAGACGAAACTTTTCGATAAACGCCATGCCGCCAACCTTATTTTATTTTACTGAGTATGCCGTCTAACTGATTCAGATTGTTGTAGCTAATAACCAGCTTGCCTTTACCTTTAGCACCGTGCTGAACCTGAACAGGAGAACCCAGCTTTTCGGATAGCTCGTCCTGCAACTGCTTTATATCAGGATCGAGTTTTTTAGGCACATTACTGGTGGGCGCTTTGGATTCTTCGAGCAGGCGACGCACCAGGGCTTCGGTTTGGCGCACAGACAAGCCCCGAGCAATAATTTGGGAGGCTACCGAGGATTGCTCTTCACTGGGTAATGACAGCAGGGTACGCGCATGACCCATCTCCAGATCGCCATGCTCAAGCATGAGACGTACGTCTTCGGTCAAACCAATGAGCCGCAACAGATTGGTGATGGTGGTGCGGGACTTGCCCACCGCCTCGGCCACCTGGGCCTGGGTCAG
>JBFHDT010000440.1:0-1769 GCA_041584575.1 Porticoccaceae bacterium | reverse complement strand
GCGGTATTTTAGGGGGATGCCAGGCAATGGGTTCTATCGCCACCGGCCAGCGTAAGATATACAGGATGGACAAGAAAATAAAAACCAGCGTTAACCCCAACATAGCCTGCCCCTTATATTTATTATTTTTGGTTCACTGCTGCCCAATAAATGCCGATGTGCTTCTTAAAGAGTTACTTAACAAGCCACCTAAAAAGCGATTTAGCACCTTAACTATCACTAGTACCCACTCTACGCTTGGCATTCGATTTTGACTTTGTTCGCGGTTTTTTATTAGTCTTTGCCGCCCCTTTTACAGTTGTTTTTGCTGTTATTTTTTTTGATGTCTTTTTTGACTTCTTTTTTGGTTTTGCCTGAGCATTGCCGCCTGTTTCAGGTTTTCTCTCAGTGTTCGACGCGGACGCACTGGATCTTTTTCTTGGCTTTTTACCGCGTTTAGCTGCCGGTTTTTTATCGGCTTTATTGTCCCGCTTCGCACCTTTCTCAGGGGCACCGGCAGAGGGTTTGCCCGCAGGCTTACCGCGCCTTTTTTTTACCGAACCGCCATTATCGGAGCCATCGAGCAAATCGAAATCAATCTTTCGCTCGTCAACATCAACACGGGTGACGATAACATTGAGCCGGTCGCCGAGGCGAAATACCCGCCCCGTGCGTTCACCCACCAAGCGATGGTGGGCTGCTTCAAAATTATAGTAGTCGCGGGGCAGGCCCGTAATGTGCACCAAGCCTTCTATAAATAATTCATCGAGCTGCACAAACAAACCAAAACCGGTGACGGAGGTCACCACCCCAGAGAATTCGTTACCCACTTGATCAACTAAATACTGGCACTTCAACCAGCTATCGACACTGCGGGTTGCGTCATCGGCCCGGCGCTCGGTCATTGAACAGTGGCTGCCCGCTTCGCTAATTTGCTCGGCGTTGTAAGGGTAGCTTTGCGTTAATGGCCAAAGTACTGCGCCCTCGACACGATTGAGGTGGGCGACGCGTTTTTTACTGCGTAGTAAACCGCGAATGGCACGATGTACCAGCAAGTCGGCATAGCGACGAATTGGCGAAGTGAAGTGAGAATAAGCCTCATAATTAAGGCCAAAGTGACCTTTGTTGTCGTCCTGATAAACCGCCTGGCGCATGGAACGCAACATAACCGATTGAATAACAGCCGCGTCGGGCCGGTCGGCAACCTGACTCAACACTGCCTGATAGTCCAGGGGCGAAGGCGAATCACCACCCGGCAAGCTGAGGCCAATCTCACCAAGAAACTCCCGTAAATTATCGAGCTTTTCTTCTTTTGGCACCTCGTGTACGCGATACAGCGCTGGTAATTTGCTCTTCTCTAACAGGGTTGCTGCGCAGACATTGGCACTGAGCATGCACTCTTCAATCAGCCGGTGAGCCTCTGTGCGCTCGGTGGGAATAATTTTTTCAATCTTGCGCTCAGCATCAAATAATATGCGCGTTTCAGTGGTTTCAAAATCAATCGCACCGCGCACATCACGGCGCTCACGCAGAGCCTGGTACAAGTCGTGAAGGTGGTCAACATGCTCAACAATGTGGGCAAACTGTTTGCGCACACCACTGTCAGTGTCGCCGCGTTGCTCGATCATGCCCGCCACTTGTGTATAGGTCAGGCGCGCTCGCGAGTGCATGACCGCTTCGTAAAAACGAAAGCGCGTCACCTTGCCCGTGGCGTCGATACGCATTTCACAAACCATGCACAGACGGTCAACGGCGGGCTGTAAAGAACACAAACCGTTGGACAGTTTCTC
>JBFHDT010000439.1:0-1782 GCA_041584575.1 Porticoccaceae bacterium | reverse complement strand
GTGCAAAGCTCAAAAGCATCCGTCTCGCTCATTCTTGAATCCAGCAGCAGTAAATCAAACTCACCGCTACAGGCTTTTTCATAACCGGTGATGGCGCTGTCTGTGGCCTCAACGTCAAAGTGATGATTATCGAAAACAGCCATGAGTCCCTGACGAACATTTTCTTCGTGTTCGATGATAAGTATCTTAAAACGCTGTTCCATATTTCATGCCTCTTGTTTTATTTTTCAGCTATTGGAGTAACGAGCACCAGGCCTTCACTGGCAATTTATTCGGGGGGCGGGTATGCCAACACCTCACATATATGCTTGAGCCGATTTTTAATCCACAAAGGGTTAATTGCACCCCAGTCATTGATTTTATAAGCACCACATTTTTTAGCACCGACAAATTCACAGTCAATCGCTAGTTCTTCCAACGCGGTAATCGTATCTTGTGCTGTGCGACGTGGCATACCCGCACGCTCAACAATTTGCGGCACTGTATTAATACCCGAATTAATGAGATGGGCGACATAGAGACGGCGATAGAAACTGGTTTTTGTTTTACTGTGTGTCATGACCCTATAAAAATCGCGTTATCTGAGCTTGAAGCATATATGCAAAACCCGGTGACACTATCAACTGCCACCGGGTTTTGTCACTGTATTACAAGGCTTAAATTAAATAGCATTGATGCCAGCGTGTTAAAGCTAGCACCTTAAAGCCACTACCATAAAGAAGCGGCCTGCAATCGTAGACTCAATTAAAGCGCCGCATCTAGCAAAGCATTCAGCGTGGCACTGGGGCGCATTAGCTTTTCAACTTTGGCTTCATCTGGCTGGAAGTAGCCACCCATATCGACAGGACTGCCCTGGCAGGCAATAAGCTCGTCAACTATCTGTTGCTCGTTAGCAGCCAGGTCTTCAGCCAATTTGGTAAAGCTCGCGGCAAGTTCGCCATCCTCCGTTTGCGCAGCAACGGCTTGTGCCCAATACATAGCCAGGTAGAAGTGGCTGCCTCTGTTGTCGAGTTCACCTACATTACGCGATGGTGACTTACCATTGGCGAGGAATTTACCGGTGGCCTGGTCAAGCGTGGTGGCAAGAATCGCGGCCTTTTTATTGCCGGTTTTAAGAGCGAGGTCTTCAAGGGAGACGCCAATCGCCAGAAATTCGCCGAGGGAGTCCCAACGCAAGTGGTCTTCTTCTTCAAACTGCTGAACATGCTTGGGTGCCGAACCACCCGCTCCTGTTTCAAACAGCCCACCACCGGCCATCAGGGGCACTACAGAGAGCATTTTGGCACTCGTGCCCAATTCGAGAATAGGGAACAGATCCGTCAAGTAGTCTCGCAGTACGTTGCCAGTCACCGAAATGGTGTCTTTGCCCTGCTTGAGACGCTCCATGGTGTAACGAATGGCGCGGTCGGGTGTCAGGATGGAAATGCGCAGACCCTCTGTATCATGGTCTTGCAGGTATTTCTCAACTTTTTTAATCATTTGACTATCGTGACCACGGCGGTCATCGAGCCAGAAAACGGCGGGCATGCCGCTGGCACGGGCGCGAGTAACGGCTAGTTTCACCCAGTCCTGAATCGGTGCATCTTTGGCCTGGAACATACGCCACACATCGCCGGCCTCAACATTTTCATGCTGCAACCAAACTTTGCCATCGCTATCAACCACACGCATGGTGCCGTCGGCTGGCAGGGTAAACGTTTTATCGTGAGAACCGTACTCTTCCGCTTTTTGTGCCATTAAACCAACGTTAGGCACGGTGCCCATCGTCGAGGGGTCAAAGGC
>JBFHDT010000438.1:0-1816 GCA_041584575.1 Porticoccaceae bacterium | reverse complement strand
GGCTTGCGTCAGGCCATTATCAACTGGGCCCGTGTGCATTGGCAGCAGCCGCACTTGCACAGCCTGGAGCAAGTCGCCAAACTGGCCGACAACGAGGAATTAAGTGCCGAATTTACCGCTCTTGATGAGCGGCTCTACCGTCATAGTAATAGCGATACACTACCGTCGGTAAATTGTGACACGATTTTTCTGGCGCTTGAACATTTGAAAAAAACGGGGGCAGTGAGCGCCTCAAGTCGAAAAAAAGATAAGCGGCAACACTTAAAGCCACTCTATCCCGACAACACTGAAAGCAATGTGTAACAAACCAAGGTAGTCTACTATGAGCATCTGGAAAAAAGCCCTGTCACTCGACACACTCAACAATGACTTTCCCGATGGGGCTGCCGCTAACTCGGGCATTGAGTACACCGCCTTTGATGATGACTCAATTACCGCCCGCATGCCCGTCGATGCACGCACCCGCCAGCCCTACGGCATTCTCCACGGCGGCGCCTCCTGTCTACTTGCCGAAACCGTCGGTAGCCACGCATCGTCTCTGTGTATCGACATGGAAAAGCAATACTGTGTTGGACTGGAAATTAATGCCAACCACATTCGCTCGGTGTCGGAGGGTTTTGTTTACGGCACGGCTAAACCCATGCATCTGGGGCGCTCAACCCATGTCTGGGAAATTATGATTCGCGACGAAGCCGGTAAAACCGTGTGTATTTCAAGGTTGACGATGATGGTTAAAGACCAGTAGCACCCTAAACTAAACGCAAAAATAAAAAAGGCGGACTGCAAAAACAGCCCGCCTCTGCCATTCAGTTTTCAAGACATCCTGTTTATGGCGCAGGGTTTGAATAACGCTGATGTAGCGCCTCTATGCCCTGTTCTACCTCCTTCGACAACACACAGTCAATACTCGCAATATTGGTCTTTAATTGCTCAAGATTCGTCGCACCAATAATGTTGCTGGTGACAAACTGCCTGCTGTTGACATACGCCAACGCCATGGTCGAGGGGTCAAGCCCATGCTCTCGTGCCAGCGTCACATAAGCCTCAGAGGCCGTAACAGCCTCGGGGCTGGAATAGCGTTGAAAACGGTCAAACAAGGTCAAACGCGCCCCAGCTGGCCGCTGGCCATTCATGTATTTGCCCGATAGCATCGCCATCGCCAGTGGTGAGTAGGCCAGCAGACCGACATCTTCTCGAATTGCCATTTCGGCAAGACCTACTTCGAAACTGCGATTCAGTAAGTTATAGGGATTTTGAATACTGACAATGCGCTGGAGATCATCCTCACGCGCGTGGCGCAAATACTCCATCACGCCCCAGGGGGTTTCATTTGACACGCCTATGTGACGCACCAGGCCCTCTTTCACCAATTCCGATAGGGCACTCAGGGTTTCTTCAATAGAAGCCAGGTCAGACTGCTCGTCGTGACGATAACCCAGTTGACCAAAAAAGTTGGTGGTGCGCTCCGGCCAGTGCACTTGATAGAGGTCGATATAATCGGTCTGTAAACGTTTGAGGGAATCATGTATCGCCTGGCGAATATGCTCACGGTTTAAACGCGGCCCACCGCGCAGGTGCTTCCAGTCACCCGTGGCTTCTGAGCGACCCGACACCTTCGTCGCCAGTACAACCTCGCTACGCTTGCCCCGGCGGGAAAACCACTCGCCAACGTACTCTTCCGTTCGGCCCTGAGTTTCAGGCCGTGGTGGCACCGGGTACATTTCTGCTGTATCAAAAAAATTAACACCATTGGCAAGGGCAAAATCCATTTGCTCAAGGGCCTCATCGAGGCTATTTTGCTGCCCCCAGGTCATGG
>JBFHDT010000437.1:0-1834 GCA_041584575.1 Porticoccaceae bacterium | reverse complement strand
GCGGTAATCACCAGGTCGCCACTGTCGAGGTTGGCAACAATGTAATCGTCGGCAACATCAAAACCACCGGGCACCTGTATGGATTTTAGCCAGGGCGATTTTGGCAGGTTCAACGTTTGATTGGCAACGAAGAGGGTCATTACCTCGCCCCGCTTAGCAGCGCGATAGAGAATGTCTTTGATCACCCGAGGGCAGGCATCGGCATCGACCCATATTTGCATGACGTGTTTGATCCGTATTGAATGGTCAGCAAGCTTAGCTGCTGGTGGGAGAAGAGCAAAGGGCTTGAGTCTAGTTGAGTCGAGGCTGTTGTTGGTTTCGTTATCTATACCGTAATACAGGCACATTATTGCATGGGTGTGGGCTTGCTGAATGGGTCTTTACATACCATGGTAATTGACGGTAGTTGATATTCGCGGTATTGCTCAATACAACACTATACATACCGTATGTTGGCCTTACTCAGCACAGTACCTTGTAGATAGCTTACTGGGTTTCACTATAGACAGTTATTGCATATTCCCCGCCCAGCAGGTTGAATAAGCTCTCAACAATTTATCTCGCCATTCTTACTATTCAAGAATTGGTGAAACAATAACAAATTTTGATAAATCTATAGCTAGGGGAAGTTTTTATGCAACCATTAGAAGGCGTTCGAATTATTGAAGTCACAACCAATGCCTCTGGGCCATTGGCGACGGGTCTGTTGGCTGACCAGGGTGCGGATGTGATTCGGTTGGAAACTATCGAAGTGGGTGATCCGTCGCGCCATGTCGGTGGTGTGCGCGGTGGTGTTACGGGTTACAACGGTTATATGAATCGCAATAAGCGTTCCATCGCCGTGGATTTAAAGGATGAGGGTGTGAGGCCTTTTATCTACGATTTAATTAAAACGGCTGATGTCTTCGTACAGAATTCTCGCCCTGGTGCGCTTGAGCGCTCGGGCTATGGTTTTGATGAGTTACATAAGATTAACCCTGATCTTATTTATTTGTCGATTTCAGGCTTCGGGCCCGATGGCCCCGCCGCAGGCTTACGTGTTTATGACCCAATTATTCAGGGTGCCTCTGGCTTTGCTCATGCTCAGGGCGTGGGCGGCGATGCCCCCGAGTTAGTAAAGACGATTGCCAGTGACAAAATTGCCGCATACACCGCGGCTCAGGCCATCTCCTCGGCACTGTTTGCCAGAGAGCGCGGCACAGTGGGTGGGCATAAAATTGATGTTTCCATGCTCGATGCCAGTTTGGCCTTTTTGTGGGCCGATGTGTACTGGAACCACAGCTTTGTCGGCGACGAGGGCTTCCAACCCAAACCTCTCATCTCTGAATTTTACCGCGTCGTAAAAACGGCAGATAGCTACGTCACTACAATTATTGTTGGTGATGTTGAATTTAAAGGGGCTTGCAAGGCTCTGGATATGCCTGAACTACTGGAAGACCCTCGTTTCAATACGCTGGTTGAGCGCTTTACTAATTACAGCTTAATGCTCAATGTCATTGAGAAAAAAGCAGTTTCATTCACAAGTGCCGATTTAGTAGCTCGCTTGGCTGCCGAGGGTGTTCCCTGTGGTGCTATCAGTACTTTCGACGAGGTGTTGGGTGATCCTCTAGTGGCCCATTCTGGTTCTATTATCGAGTACGATCATCCCCGTGGTGGGCGCATGCGTCAGGCGCGACCCCCCGCCGTATTTAATGGTGAGCCTGCGGGCGTTCGTTTACCATCGCCGGCATTGGGCGAGCACACTGATGAACTGTTGGGCTCAATTGGCTGTAGTGCCGATGAGCTGGCTAGTCTGCGTAAGTCGGGAGCTATTGCCTAAAACCTACAGATACAG
>JBFHDT010000436.1:0-1907 GCA_041584575.1 Porticoccaceae bacterium | reverse complement strand
GTTACGCTAGGCGGACTACCTCACTGTCTGCCTCCCATTCAGGCACCCCAGCCAGACTTCCCAGTTAGAACGCTATAATTCAACTTCAACTGCCATAATGCTAGGCAGATGAAAAATTCATGGTAAGCTCTAGCGCTAAATAATAACCAGGCTCACGGGGACACAGCCATGATCCGCTGCCATCTCGCCCGCATGATGGGCGAGCACAAGATGCGTATTGCCGACGTCGCCAGAGAAACCGGCCTTAGCCGCGCCACAGTCACGCTGCTTTATAAAGAGACTGCTCAAAAAGTGGATCTTGAAGCCATTGAAAAGCTGTGCCTGCTATTTGAATGCCAGGTAGGAGACCTGCTTGAGCTGACGCAAGCATCATCAGAGTCGCTGGCATAATGCTTGGCCGGCCAAAAGTCGCCCTTACACTATGCACATGAATTAAAACAGGAAGAACGCATGACAAGCTCACAACAACGCGCCGCCCTGCAACGCCAGATCTGGGCCATTGCCAACGATGTACGCGGTGCCGTAGACGGCTGGGATTTCAAACAATACGTGCTCGGCACCCTGTTTTACCGCTTTATCAGCGAAAATTTTGCTGCCTACATTGAAGGCGGGGATGACAGCGTTAACTACGCCGAATTACCCGATAGCGTGATCACGCCAGACATCAAAGACGATGCCATCAAAACAAAGGGCTATTTTATTTACCCCAGCCAGTTGTTCGTAAACGTTGCCAAAAATGCCAATACCAACGAAAGCCTGAATACCGATCTGGCGGCCATCTTTGCGGCTATCGAAGCCTCGGCCAGTGGTTACCCTTCCGAGCAGGATATTAAAGGCCTGTTTGCCGACTTCGACACCACCAGCAACCGCCTGGGCAATACCGTCAAAGACAAAAACAAGCGCCTAGCCGATGTACTTAAAGGTGTGGCCGGGCTGGAGTTCGGTGACTTTGAAGGCAGCCATATTGACTTGTTTGGCGATGCCTACGAATTCCTGATCTCAAACTACGCCGCCAATGCCGGTAAATCCGGCGGTGAATTCTTTACCCCGCAGCATGTCTCAAAGCTCATCGCCCAGCTGGCCATGCACAAGCAAACCAGCGTCAATAAAATATATGACCCAGCAGCAGGCTCTGGTTCACTGCTGCTGCAAGCTAAGAAGCATTTCGACGCCCACATTATTGAAGAAGGCTTCTTCGGCCAGGAAATTAACCACACCACGTTTAACCTGGCGCGTATGAACATGTTTTTGCACAACATCAACTACGACAAGTTCAATATCCAGCTAGGTAACACCTTAATCGATCCGCACTTTGGTGACCACAAACCCTTTGATGCTATCGTCTCTAACCCACCATACTCCGTAAAGTGGATTGGATCGGACGACCCAACCCTGATCAACGACGAGCGCTTTGCCCCCGCCGGAGTGCTGGCCCCTAAATCCAAAGCCGATTTTGCCTTTGTACTCCACGCGTTGAGTTACCTTTCCAGCAAAGGCCGTGCGGCGAGTGTGTGCTTCCCCGGTATTTTTTACCGGGGCGGTGCCGAGCAGAAAATCCGCAAATACTTAGTGGATAACAACTATGTGGAAACGGTGATTTCGCTGGCACCTAACCTATTCTTTGGCACCACCATTGCGGTGAATATTCTGGTGCTGGCAAAAAACAAAACCAGTACCGACACCCAATTTATTGATGCCAGTGGCCTGTTTAAAAAAGAAACCAATAACAACATCCTCACCGACGAACACATCAAGCAGATCATGGCGGTGTTTGATAGCAAGGAAAATGTCGATCACCTTGCCAGATCAGTTCCCATTGATGAGGTAGCCGCCAACGATTACAACCTGTCGGTGAGCAGCTATGTTGAGGCCCAAGACACCCGCGAAGTGGTGGATATCACTCAGCT
>JBFHDT010000435.1:0-1909 GCA_041584575.1 Porticoccaceae bacterium | reverse complement strand
CGTCAGCAAAGCGCCGGCTCTGGCGTGATCGTCGATGCTGAAAAAGGCGTGGTTATGACCAATTACCATGTCATAAAAGGCGCGGATGAAATACAGGTGGCCCTACTTGATGGACGAAGTTATCGCGCCAAACTTCTAGGTTCCGATCCCGACCTGGATATCGCGATTATTGAAATCGATGCTGAAGCCTTGACGGATATACCCATCGCTGATTCGAATCAACTAGAGGTTGGTGACTTTGTGGTCGCCATCGGCAATCCTTTTGGCCTGGGTCAAACTGTCACCACCGGGGTGGTTAGCGCCCTCAGTCGCAGTGGCCTTGGTATCGAGGGTTATGAGGACTTTATTCAGACTGACGCATCGATTAATCCGGGTAACTCAGGTGGTGCCCTGGTCAACCTCAGGGGAGAACTGGTCGGTATCAACACCGCTATTATTTCGCCTGCCGGTGGCAATGTGGGTATTGGTTTTGCCATCCCCGCCAATATGGCAAAAGCCAGCATGGCGCAGATTATTCGCCATGGCGAAGTCCGGCGTGGGCAGATTGGTATCGGTATCCAGGATATTACGCCGGATTTACGTCGCGCCTTTGAACTCAAAAACGGACAACGCGGTGTATTGGTTACCGAGGTTGCCGAGGGCTCCCCAGCGGAAAAAGCAGGGCTTAATGCAGGCGATGTGATCCTTGAGGTCAATGGCCAAACCACCACTTCAACGGCTCAGTTGCGCAGCCAGATAGGAATGAAAGCCGTCGGCGAGCGGATTAAGCTTAAAGTTTTGCGCGATGGTAAAACCCGTCAATTAAAAGTCAAAATCGGCAAACCCGAAGCCTTCGCTGCTACTAAACAAGCACTTCACCCATTACTTGCTGGCGCCCAGCTGCATAACAGTCCCGATGGACAGGGCGTACAGGTCGCAAATTTAGCGCCCAACACCAAAGCGGCTTACAGTGGTTTACGGCCGGGCGATATCATCATCGCTGCGAACAAACAGCGCGTTTACAACCTCGAGTCTCTGCAACGCGCTTTACAAAGCAATACATCCTCTGTGTTATTGCAAGTTAATCGCAGTGGTGCATCACTCTTTATCGTTATTCGTTAGTCGCGAAGACTCCTTGGTGCTCGGGAGGAAATAGAAAATAATTCTCTTTTACCAGAGCACCAATCCATAACAGAAAGCACTTAATATAGTGAGGCCGACTGAGTAGCTAGGTAATAAAATTCTCAAACAATAGCGCCGACGCCGCCAGGGGAAATGCGCTGTCGACGAAAACTGCTCAAAACAATTTCTAATGACAAATGATTTAGACCTGAGACAATTCATCCCCTATATAAATTGACAGACACCACAAAATAGTAACGGTGAAATAAGGTCAAGTCACGACACCTTGCGATAATAAAATCTTGGGCATTGATGGATGAGAATCCTTCCAGCGTTTACAATTGTTTCTACTAAAATTTTTCAGCCTTCTTTAAAGAGAGCTATATATGAGCAAGGAAACAAGTTTCGATTTGAAAAACCCAGACACGTATCAATTCTGGGTCGACGTCAGTATGCGCTATAGCGACCAAGATGAACTAGGCCACGTTAACAATGTATCGTACGCCGCCTATATAGAAGCAGGCCGAGCGGAATATCTACTCAGCCTTTTTATTGATAATAAAAAACACCCTAATCTTGATTACTTACTCGCCAACCTCTCTATCAATTTTATACAGGAGTGTCATTGGCCAGGCACCATTAAAGTAGGCTGTCGTCTAACAGCGGTTGGGTCAAAATCAATCACGTCCAGTTATGGTGTTTTTAAAGATGGTATTTGCCGAGCAACAGCAGACAGCGTGAATGTTTTTTTCGACAAAACAACCCGAAAATCCGTAACGCCACCAATAGACGTCAAAAAGCACTTCCT
>JBFHDT010000434.1:0-1934 GCA_041584575.1 Porticoccaceae bacterium | reverse complement strand
GGACCGGCACCTACCGCTATGCCGAAGAGGCTCAGGCCCGGCTGGCATGGATCGTCCCCTTAACTCTGGTGATTATGTTCGCCCTGCTAATGCTGGCTTTTAAATCACTGTTCGAAAGCGCACTTATTTTATTGTCTGCGCCTTTTGCCCTTATCGGTGGCGTGGTACTGCAGTGGGCACTAGGTTTTACACTGACCACCGCCGTGGTTATCGGCTACATCGCCGTGCTAGCCGTGGCCATACAAACCGGTATTTTAATGATCGAATTTATTCGCGATGCATTAATGAATAAAAGCGCTGATCAATCGTATATGGACGCTGTCGTCGATGGCTCTGTTGCCCGTCTGCGCCCCAAGTTAATGACCGTTGCCACCACTGTACTTGGCTTGCTGCCGATTATTCTTGCCTCCGGCTCGGGTATGGATATAACCCAACCCATTGCCGCCCCGAGCATTGGTGGCATGGTGAGTTCGACGATTTATGTGCTGTTTTTAATTCCCTGTTTGTTTGCGATTGGCGAAGACTTACGGAAAAAAGCTCATGTTTAGGTCTTTGCGGTTAGAGTAAAAAACAACAACGACGAGTAAATGCGAAGTTTTTAAACCTTGAATATTGTCAGTACAAAGATATTCAATATAAGGCGTTGATTTTGACATCAGAAACAAGCGTAAAGCGTGTTAGACGAGATTGGTGGTGATTCGGGTCAAATAGCCCTGTTTAATTAATAGGGGACTGTCGTTTCAACGCAATATCGAAGCCCCGTTTAATTAAGAACATGAATACAAAAGAAGGTTGATTGTGAAAAGAGTCGTTTTTAACCAAAAGGGTGGTGTTGGTAAATCGAGTATCACCTGTAATCTGGCAGCCATTGCTGCCAATAGTGGCTTGCGTACCTTGGTCGTTGATTTAGATCCCCAAGGTAATAGTAGCCACTATTTACTGGGCGATGCCTTTGAAGAAGCACTGCCGGACTCCGCTGATTATTTTAAACAATGCTTGAAAGGTAGGTTGTCAAAAAATAACGCTATTGATTTTGTCCATGCGAGTCCATTCGAGAATCTATCTGTCCTTCCCGCTAGCCCGGAATTGGCGGAACTCGAATCGAAGCTCGAAAGTAAACATAAAATTTACAAACTCAGAGATTTGCTGGATAAGCTGGACGATGACTTTGACTGGATATTTATTGATACAGCGCCGGCACTCAATTTTTTCACGCTTTCTGCATTAATCTGTGCAGATAGTTGTTTAATACCTTTTGATTGCGATGCCTTTGCCAGAAATTCCCTTTATATGCTGCAGGAAGTGATTGAAGAAATTCGCGATGATCACAATGAGGTGTTAACGATCGAGGGTGTTATCGTCAACCAATTTCAGGCACGAGCCAACCTGCCCAGGCAGATTGTCGAAGAAATTATTAATGACGGGCAGCCCGTCTTTCCGGTGTATTTGTCCAGCTCCGTGAAAATGAGGGAGTCACATGAATGTTTTTGTCCTTTGATTCATATGGCTCCAACCCATGCCCTGACGCAGCAATTTTGCCAGCTGTTTGAACTGCTCAGGCGCTAACCGCAGACCGTTAAACGTATTGGGAGTGCAGATTTCACTGCGCTAAAATACTTTATTACTCCAGTTTATTTTTGCAACCACTTCACAATAGCCTGCCCGATGTCATCGGCTGAATCTTCCTGAATAAAGTGAATGCCGTCGACGGTGACTTCGCTCTGGTTTGGCCAGGTGCGGCAAAAGTCCCGCGCTGGGCCACGCAGAATGGCGCCGGGCTCGGCATTGATAAAGAGCTTGGGCAGGTCGCTCTGACTCAACCACTGGCTATAACTGTCGACAATGGCGGCGACGTCTGCGGGTTCACCATCGATCGGTATTTGTCGTGGCCAGGTGAGCGTTGGGCGACGGTCTTCGCCGGGGTTTAAAAAGGG
>JBFHDT010000433.1:0-1939 GCA_041584575.1 Porticoccaceae bacterium | reverse complement strand
TGGTTGATACCGTTGAAGATCTGATTCGCCAGGGGCATCTACACAAACCTGAGGCCTAAACAGGCAGCGAGCAGTTCGCGCTTCCCGTTTCGTGTTTATTGGGCGTCAGCTGTTGTGCCCTGCACCACCGTGCCGGCTTCAATTGTTAATACGTCATTTAATTCGAGGCGCAGCTGGTCGCCAGGCTTTAAGGGACCGACGCCTTCAGGGGTACCGGTTAGGATGACATCGCCAGGTTGCAGGCTAAAAAATGCTGTAATGTGGCAAATGAGCGGTACCACGGGCGTCAGCATTTGCCGGGTATTACCATTTTGTTTCAATTCGCCGTTTTGCCACAGTTTAATATCCACATCTTGCAAGTTTTGAATGGCTTCGGTTTTAACAAAAGGTGAGAGAGGGCAGGCCCCGTCCCAGCCCTTGGCTTTCTCCCAGGGTTGGCCTGCATCTTTTAATGCTTTTTGCAAATCGCGCAGGGTAAGATCGAGGGCGATACCCACGCCCGCTATGGCCTCAAGCACGTCTTCTTCTCGACAATTTTTAAGGGGTTCGCCAATGAGCAAGGCCATTTCAGTTTCAAAGTGGCAGGCGCCACGGCCATCGGGTATATGCAGGGCCTCTTTAATGGGGGTTAAGGCTGTGGCGGGTTTTATAAAGAGTAGTGGCTCACCGATATTCTTACTGTTCATTTCGGCGACGTGGTCGGCATAGTTGAGGCCCACGCAAACCACTTTGCCGGGGGGGAGTTGGCAGGGGCTGTTGTCGCTAAATTGATGCTGGTAGCGCATGGCTTGGTCGTCCGTGTCGTTAGAATAATTTTCCAGGATTGAGTATGCCTTTCGGATCGAAAAGGCTTTTTATTTGTTGCATCAGCGCGATTTCTGTCTCGCTTCGGGTATAGCTCAAATAAGGCTTTTTCAACAAGCCAATGCCGTGTTCAGCAGAGACGCTGCCATTAAAACTCTGTACCAGTTCGGCGACTTCGGTACTGACACTGCTGCACTCTTGGGTAAAGTCTTCAATACTCAGCTCGTCGGGCTTCAGAATATTTAAATGCAGGTTGCCGTCACCAATATGCCCGTACCAGACCACTTCAAAGTCGGGGTAGCGTTGATTGGCAAGGTCATCGACGGCGCGAATAAAATCGGGCATTTGCGAGACTTGCACGGAGATATCATTTTTATAAGGCTTGGAGAAGGACAGGGTTTCAGAGATGTTCTCACGCAGGCGCCACAGGTTTTTCGCCTGCGTCTGATTTTGGCTGACTACGCCGTCGAGAACCCAGCCGGCTTCAACGCAGTCTTCAAATAAGGTCATGGCCGTATCGAGCACCTCGGGGGTCGTTTGCTCAAATTCCAGCAATGCGTAATAGGGGGTGCGTTGTTCAAAGGGTGCCGTTAGGGGCTGATGAGCGAGTACTTTTTCGAGGGCAAGGTCGGAGAAAAACTCAAAGGCATTGAGCGTTAAAGCGCCGCTGTAGGTTTTCAGCACATCCATAATGGCCGGAAAGTCGCTCACCCCTAGTACTAATACAGCGGGATCTTTCGGCGGCGGGGCAAGGCGCAGAGTGGCCTCGCAAATAATGCCCAGGGTGCCCTCAGAACCAATCAACAAATGGCGGAAGTCATACCCCGTATTGTTTTTAATGAGTCCGCGGTTGAGTTCGAGAATGTCACCATTGCCGGTCACTACCTTTAGCCCGAGCACCCATTCGCGGGTCATGCCATAGCGAATTACGTTAATGCCGCCCGCGTTGGTGGCAATGTTACCGCCGATTTGGCTGGAGCCCGCCGAAGCGAAATCGACCGGATAGAATAAGCCCCGTTCTTCGGCGTATTCCTGTAACTGCTGGGTGATGATGCCCGCCTCGCAGGTGAGACTGCGGTCGACGGCATTGAAGTCGATCACCTTATTCATGCGGTCGAGGGCCAGTACCAGCTCG
>JBFHDT010000432.1:0-1940 GCA_041584575.1 Porticoccaceae bacterium | reverse complement strand
TGGGAAAACGTCAGCCGCAATGGGAAGATCGGTAAGTATTTACCCTGGCTTCATTCGTAAACTCTATAATCCATCACCCAGTGATTAGCGATGTTATGAGGAGCAAGTCTGCGTGGCATTAAAGCCAACCATATTTAAATTTAAAATTTCACTTTCTGATCTTAATCGCCATCACTACGACACCCTGAATTTAACGGTTGCCCAGCATCCCTCAGAAACTGGCGAGCGGATGATGGTGCGCGTACTGGCCTTTTGTCTCAATGCTCAGGAGCATCTGGCTTTTACCCAGGGTTTGAGTGCGGTTGATGAACCGGATATTTGGGCTCGTACATTGGGAGGAGAGCTGGCCCTGTGGATAGATGTTGGCGAGCCAGCTGCCGATCGAATAAAAAAGGCTTCGCGGCTTGCTAAAGCGGTTAAAGTTTACAGTTTTAATAGTAAGTCAAATGCTTGGTGGCCTCAGGTGGAAGACCAATTTAACAAGCTCCCGGTATCGGTTTATCAGTTTGAATGGCAACAGGTACAAGTATTAACGGCTTTATTAGAGCGCACCATGGACTTGTCGATCACTATCACCGGTGATTCTGCCTATGTGGCAACGGCAGCTGGTGAGTGTGAAGTTGACTGGCTAACCTTGCAATAAAGTCTTGCCATAAAATGTTGTTCTAAAAGCACCACAAAGCCAATTGCATTTACTCTTCAATACTTGGCAGCGTATTGAGTTGATAGTTCTTGCCGGTCTAAAGGCTTGAATAGCGACTGACGGAGAGGACTGCCCGTGTAAAGCGACCTCTGTGGCGGCCTATAAGATAACGGGCGATTACTGCGTTTTTTGTTCCTATGCCACGGTAAAGTGCCCCCTTCTTCAGCAGAGCGAAAATTGCAGCGACAGTGTTTAAATACTGGTTTCATGACCTCACAACAGCTCCCCCTTGTACGCCATACGGCAACTGCTACACTCGAGTCACAATAAATTAACCTGCCTCGGGTATTACTGGGGCGTCAATTTTTAGTAAGAGCTGGGTTTTGCTTAAGCTGTTATTAGGGGGATTGTTAGTATGAATTTAGAGGGTAAATCAGCCATCGTCACCGGCGGTGGCCGGGGCATTGGCCGTGAAATTGCGTTAGTGCTAGCCGAGCAGGGCGCTCGAGTAGTGGTTGCCGATCCGGGTGCTGATCGCGGCGGGCGAGGTGGAGAAGACGCCCCCGCCAATCAGGTCGTCACTGAAATTGAAGCGACTGGTGGACAGGCTGTGTCCGCCCTCGCGCCGGTCGATGATTACGATGCGGCGGCTGGTATTATCGGTACCTGTGTGGATGCCTTTGGCTCTGTCGACATGGTGGTTAACTGTGCCGGCGTACTGCGCGAGCGGATGATCTGGAACTTGAGCGAAGATGACTGGGACACAGTGATCCGCGTACACCTCAAGGGCCACTACAATATGTGCCACCACGCCGCTAAAGTGATGCGCGGTCAGCGCTTTGGTCGCATCGTCAATTTTGCCTCTGACGCCTGGCGCGGTAGTGTTGGTCAATCGAACTACGCGGCGGCTAAGGGCGGTATCGTCAGCTTTACCCGCTCATTGGCGCGCGAGCTGGGTCGCTACGGTGTGACTGCCAATGCGATTTGTCCGATTGCTGCGACGCGCATGACCCTCGACCAGGGCGTCATTGATGGCATGAAAAAACGCCTCGATGCCGGCTTGATTACCCAGGACCGCTACGATTCGCTGATGGCCATGCCGGGACCAGAGTTTGTCGCGCCTATGGTGGCCTATCTCGGTACCGACGCTGCGGCCGATGTGAATGGTCAAATCTTCCATGTCGAACGGGGTCGCGTGTCGGTGTACTGTGAGCCGGTGGAAGAAAAAATGCTGCTGAAAACCGACAACGACGGCCAGTTTAGTGTTGAAGATTTAATTGAGTCGGTACCGGGTTCG
>JBFHDT010000431.1:0-1944 GCA_041584575.1 Porticoccaceae bacterium | reverse complement strand
CCAGCATGGCCGGCAAGCTGTCGGCCTGCACCTGAGTCATCTGCTCATAGCCCAGTGTCGAGAGATTATCGTGCATACCATCGGGGAGTTGCAGGGAGGAAAATGCCAATTGCTTACTTGTCGCCATTAATTACTCATAAAAGCTGCTGGTCAGCTTGTCATCAAAAGGTCCATTTTATCAGAGCCCGGCGACTAACCCACGATCATTACCTTTTTAAATCCACTGAGTTGCTACAATGGCCCGCTATGAAATACGACTTACACAGCCATTCCACTGCTTCCGACGGCGCCCTTAGCCCCAATGCCCTTATAGCTCGTGCCATCGCGGCCGATGTCGACGTACTGGCCATCACCGACCACGACACACTGGCGGCCTACCGAGAAATTGACGACTCGGCGCTGGGGACTTTAACACTGATACCCGGCACCGAGCTCTCCACCCAATGGCAAAAAAACAATGTCCATATCGTCGGTCTCAACGTGCCCCTCGAATGCACCACCTTTGCCGACGCCATCGCCAGCCAACAGCGCTCGCGCATTGAACGGGCCACGATTATCGCCGACAAGCTGGCCAAAAAAGGCTTCGTTAACATCCTCCCCGGCGTGCTTGAAAAGGCCGGCAAGGGCTCCATTGGCCGCCCTCACTTTGCCCAACAACTATTGGAAATAGGTGCGGTAAAAAGCCTCGACGAGGCCTTTAAAAAATACCTCGGCACCGGAAAAATCGGCGATGTAAAACAGATTTGGCCACAACTCGATGAAGTGGTCGGCTGGATTCGCGATGCCGGTGGCAGCGCCGTACTCGCCCACCCCGATAAATACCATCTCACCCGCAGCAAACTGCACCGCTTAACGGACGATTTTATAGCCGCCGGAGGTGAAGCCATCGAAGTCGTCTCCGGCAAACAGGACAAGGTAAGAACGCGAGAACTGGCGAAATTGAGCATCGAGAAAAACCTGCTGGCATCCTGTGGCTCGGATTTTCATCAGCCCGGTAAATTCTGGGCCGAGCTTGGCCAGCATTCACCCCTGCCGCAAGAGTGCACCCCGGTGTGGGATCGTTGGTGAGTATCTAACACGACAAAAACTAGTCAGTCTCAGCAAATACCATATTAAAGGTAACAGGCACCGCGGTACTAATAACCGATAAATTTGCCACCACTCGCAAAGCCTCGACGCCCTCACTCAAACCAAAATCCTGTGCCGTAATAATAACGGGGTGAACAGAAGAGACTCGTATACTGCCATCGGCTAATTTGACCACATTAATTAAAGTTGTAATTTTTTTCTCAATACCGTGCAGGCTCAGCACAATGTCAACGTCATCCTGATAAAAACCACCCTTTTTCATGGCCTTTAATTTACCACTATCAACTTTAGCCAAAATATTGGCCGTTGCGAATTTATTGACATCAAACAACAAGCTCTTCATTCGTTCGTTTCGAATCGCTATATTTGTATCGACACTGGCAAGATCAATTGAGACCTTAACTTCCCCATTATTATTAATCGAGCCCGATAATTGTTTAAACAAATGCACCTCGGCAATTGCCGATTTTTTTATTGAAATGAAATTAACTGAAGAATCATCCCCCTTTAACTGCCAACCAGCCTGAGCACCCAACGAAACCCACAGAGACAAAAAGCAAAATAAATACTTCTTCATTTTCGTTAATCCTTGTTAAATTATATAACCAGCGTACAACTTACAGCGCGACACTGGCTATCGTACACATTCTGCGGATGAACGACAAAGCGCCATCCAGTTTTCAATAGCAGAGCTAAGATACTTTTGGCGGTGCAAAATAAAGTAAAAGTGGCGGCGGAAATTTCTGTGCGGCACCTTCAGCGGTATCAAAGTCCCGCGGGCAAAGGCCTCACTGAGGGCGACACGAGATAGACAACTGATACCCAAATCTGCCTCCACGGCGCGCTTAATGGCCT
>JBFHDT010000430.1:0-1964 GCA_041584575.1 Porticoccaceae bacterium | reverse complement strand
GGCAATTGTAATAAAGGTCTGAGCAAGCTACCCCGACCCACAGCCCGAGTAAGCGGAATGCCCGCCAACCCACGCGGCCCTGAATTTCGCAGCAAACGATAAAGCACTGTCTCAGCCTGATCATTTTGATGGTGAGCGAGTAATAGAATATCGCCCTCACCCAGGGTTTTTTCAAAGACCTGATAGCGGGCTTCACGGGCCGCATTTTCAGTGCTGGATATTTGCTGGCACACATCGACGACATGGCTTTGCAAGTCGACATTCAAAGCTCGGCATACTTGCGCGCAATGCTCAGCCCAATCGCAAGCTTGCTCGCTCAACTGATGGTTGATATGAAGCGCTACAACCCGTCCTGCACCCAAAGTAGCCACTGCACCGTGCAAAAGGACATGGGAATCAAGACCACCACTATAGCCCACATAAATGCGCTGAGAGCGCTCTAGTGTAGACAGATGAATTTGTAGTTGCCGCAAAACTGGGGACATCACCAACTCAGACATGCAAGACCCAGCGCTGCAACGGGAAAACCCTAAACGCTCGACCTGGCAACAATAAGGGTGTTACCAGAAAAGTCCTTAATGAACACCTTGTCCCCCTCAGACACTTCTTCCATACAAATAAAGTCCCACTCATCTTCACCCAGCACTGGCATGGTAAAACGCACCACACCGCGACCATCACCGTGGGGAGCTTTAACAACTTGCCCCGCCTCACCAAGGGCGGCATCGCGAGAAATACCTGCTTTAGTCTTATCGACCATGTTCGGCTTGAAGACCTTAAACCAGAGCAGCACGAAGGAACCGGAGGCTAATACCCAGATAAACACTCCCCACGAAACACTCACCTGCGGAAAGAGCCAGGTGATTAAGCCGACCACAAGGGCCCCCAAGCCAAACCAAAGGGCGATAAAACTGGGTAAAAATATTTCCAGCATCATCAGGCCCATGCCGAGCAGTACCCACTGCCACCAAAGCACTTGTATATCCATCATTCATTTCTCATTTTCAAACTATTTAACACCACAAGATAATATAGCGACCAAACTTTTAATAATTATAACCTTGCATTTATAAGACTAATAATATTTTGACCCTGCGGTCAGTCCGGTTAAACTGTTTCGCCGAATTTATTAACGGGCTTTATTTTTATTAAACCCATCCTCGTGCAAATAACCTTCACAAGAAACAGGATTAAAATATGACAGACAAGCAACAACTTGCCGATGCCATCGCCATCGCAAATATACCCACCTTGCTTATGGTACTGGTACAACTCACCGGCGACAAACGCTGGCTCGCAGACCCCTACCGCCCCAAACGCGGCAGCGGCACTGGCGACAATGATAGCGGCGGTTTTGACGAAGCCATTCAAAAAGAAATACGTGACGCCTCTCTCTCTGCGATATTGGCCTGGAAAGCTGGCGAGCCCGTAGCCCTTGAAGCTCCCAGTGATGAGGAACTGGTCGAAATGCTCACGTCTTCTATGGGTGAAAAAGTACCCGCAGAATACGGTGAAATGACCAATGCACAACTCGGTCAAACACCCATGAAGTGGGAAAACAAAATTGACGTGCCCGAAGGCTTTAACGTTATTGTTATTGGCGCGGGCGTGTCCGGTCTAGCCACCGCCGTTAGTTTGCAAGGTGCCGGTGTACCGTTCAAGGTGCTGGAACGCCGCTCTAACGTTGCCGGTGTTTGGCAGGACAACCGCTATCCCGGTGCCGGTGTTGACACCCCCAGCCACCTCTACTCTTTCTCGTTTGCACCCTACGACTGGTCTGCCTACTTTGCCCTGCGCGGTGAATTAGCGGACTACTTCGACAGTGTTGCTGAAGATTTCGATCTGAAGAAGTCGATTGAATTCGAAACTAACGTAATCAGCACCGAGTACCAGGCCGATACTCAAACCTGGAAAGTCAAAGTTGCCCACGCCGATGGCAGCGAAGAAACGCTAGAGGCCAACGT
>JBFHDT010000429.1:0-1989 GCA_041584575.1 Porticoccaceae bacterium | reverse complement strand
GCCCTGCCAATCGAAAGACCAGGTTTCACGGGAGGCGCCCCCCGACATTTTCTCGATATTTACAGCCTTCCCGGGTGGAAAATAGACCGCTGCCTCGTGCTCTAGCAAGATAGTCACTTCACTATCACTCAAACCCGGCGCTGTAGCGTCACCACCCCTGGGTGCATGACTCATGAGACAATGCCATTGGGCTTGCTGTCGATAATTTGGTCAAGATACTCCGACAAGCCATAACCCACTTGGCCATTGCAGCGGTACTCTGTCATGCCCTCGGTAATGCGTGTCATCAACTCAGTGCCGTCGTCGAGTGTGCGACGATTGCGCAGGGGAATTAAGGACATGACCCGGCCTTCAATACGGTATTCGTCGTAATCGGTTTTCGCCCAGGCCTTTAAGGTTTTCTGGTAATAGTTTTCGTCCCACTCTGTTTCAATGGTGGCTTCCCGAATCAAATCGTAGCGCCCCTCATTGAGCACCATGCCGCCGACCAATTTTGTGCCATCGCCCAAGGTTTTATTGAGGCACATAATCGCGAAATCTTCACTGAAGCTCATCGGCAGCCAACGATAGAATTGCACGTTCTGCCAATAACGCGGCCCCCAACTGTGGTCACGCAAACCAAGGCCGTCGATGGTGTAGGTCTTATCGCCGACCACGATTTTGCCAGTGCCGACAATATGCTGCTCATAATGACCGAGATAAAACCCGGCATTGGGGTTATTTTCCAGTGGTGAACCGTCACTATTCACCGGCTCACCGCCGTACATAGGCGACACACCGCGATAATTCAACTCCACCGAACAAGGTGATTTAGGGTTATTTTTAAAGGCTTTACTGGGTTCAATCATCTCATGAGGATTTTGCATCAACAGCACCTCGCCACTGTATTTGACCCGCAATTTTTTGTAGGGCTCATCGACAATAAATTCCATGCCGCCGGCATTGAAAGCATCGTTATTATCAATTTTGGCGCGCTGAAACATAAAGGCGATAGAGCCATCAGGCAGATAAATGCAGGCGGTCATCTCCGCATTACCTTCATTGGCGCGATTGCCAATGCGGAACCAGCCACCAACTTTTCCCCTGGGGTCGTAGACATTGAAATACATACTCTCATTAAAGTTAACTTCGCTACCCAGCGGGTGCATGTATTCGTCTTCGGGGTTCAGCTTTAAATAAGCGCCTTCGGGTAACTTCATTACAGTACTCCACCGTTATTTATTATTTATTAATGGGTTTTAATTATGTCTACATCGGGCAGGTTGTTCGCCACATCAAGGTAATTTTTACCGGCCTTTAATGTTTCGACAACAATCGTCAATGGCTCGGACCAAATTTCCGGTAAGTCCGCTTCACCGTCGAGATCCGTCGAAAACGCTAGTTTTTCCAGTGGTGGACAAAAGGCCGCCTCAACGCCAGGTTTGTTTCCCCGTGGGTCGATGCGATACCAGCCGTAGTCTTTAAGGTAAACAGCAACTAAGCCGTGCAAACAAAAGGGAGGCCGATCGTGGTCAATCGTTAAGCGCTGATAGCACAGACCTGCAGGTATTGAGTTGGCACGCAACAAAGCCGCCAACAAATGACTTTTGGCGTAGCAATAACCGGTGCCCTGTTCAAGCACTGACGAGGCCCGACAGGTTACCGGATTCTGTTGACTGTCCCAGCTGTGGCTTATTTTATCGCGCACGAAAATAAAACAAGATTCAGCTATTGCCTCATCACCTTTGAGGTTAGCAGCGAGCATCATCGCCTTCGCAGACACGGCGGGGTGATGCCAATCAACAATATCGCAACTGTCTAAATATTTTTTCACAGCTTTTTTTCTTTTGTTTTACTGGATTTTTAATATGGCCTTTAAACAGTACGCTACGCGTAGCGACTACCCACAGCAGCTCCAGCGGGAAAGGCAGTACTTATCTCTGCCAACTCCGCTGCTGATAATTCAACATCGAGCGCACCAATATTACTGTCGAGATTTTTTATGCGGCG
>JBFHDT010000428.1:0-1992 GCA_041584575.1 Porticoccaceae bacterium | reverse complement strand
GCGGTAAATTCGGCACTTAATTCCTCGTTGTCGGCCAGTTTGGCGACTTGCTCCAGGCTGTGCAAGTGCGGCTGCTGCCAATGCACACGGGCCCAGTTGATAATGGCCTGACGCAAGCCTGGATAGTTTTCCATGGCGCACGTCACCCGGATTTCTTTGAAGAGTTCTTTATCAGAGACGGCTGTGGTGTTTTCTTCTGGTGTGATGGGCGAAGCCGGGCGATTGCGCCACCATAAAATGGCAAAGCCACAGGCAACAACAAGTAATACAAGATTACTCGCGGCGAGTAGCCAGAAATAAACGCCTGTTACCGGTGTGCCCGTATTTTGTTGTACCGGAGCTGGAAGGGTAATGGCGGCGCTGTTGTCTATCGGTGCAGCTGAGTTTTGGCTAGTTCTGCTGAGCCACTCAGGGGCAGAACATTTAGCGTGCGACCCTTGAGGACAGTCTGGCGAGGCGCATTGGCCTCTGTGTCCCACCAGTCCACTGTAATATCGGGCAGGGTAATACTGCCAACCTGAGTGGGTACGATGGCAATCGACTCTATACGTTTCCCAAATACGCCATTCTCGCTAACACTGTCTTCCATTTGCGCCTGATCGGGATAGAGCTTGTAGTTTTTGCTGTCTGGCATGTTTAACGGGGGTAATTGATTCGCCATCAAACTCTGCCCGGTAATGGTGATGGTTCGGGTCAAGGGCTCACCCAACGTAATATCGCCCGTGGCATTACTCCACCGTTCCTGTAATCCCAGACCTTTACCCGGCAACCAGTATCGCTGAGTGCTATTGCCGGGCTTAGGTTTGACCTCTAGCTGTTTGGCTTCGCTATGGAAGAAAGCCTGTTTACCCCGTTGTCGAAATAATGAACCGCTATGGCGCGCACTGGGTTGAGTAATGACACCACTGTACTGAATCGCCGGTATTTCCAGCGTCGAACTGCTATCGGCAAAAATGGCGTAGCGGGTTTCAACCACCGTGTATTGCGTACCCTCAATGTCTTTTTGATACTGGCTTTCCGCCACTTTAAGCAGTTGTGCCCCAGGTACGCTAAGCTCGCCCATGGAAAAATTATTCATGGGCACTGACGTGTATAAACGCAGGGTCAGCAGGGCTTGTTCCTGTACATAGACTCTGTTTTTGTCGAGCACGGTTTCGGTAAATACAGCGGCCCCGGCAACCTGGGTACTCGGTTTTGCTTTGTTCACTTGTATTTCGATTGCATTGCTGACTTCACCTTTGAAGGTGAAAGAGGGAATCAATAAGTTGCCGGTGTGCTTAGGGGAAAGCCTTAAAACCCATTGTGTGAGTGAGATGGCATTGCCATTGATATTTGAATACTTGCTTTGCTGATTGCGGCTTAAAAGATTGAAGTCCTTTTCCAGCGCGCTGAAATCCGGCTCGCCAAACAGAACCTGTTCACTAAATGTGATGGTGAGTTCAAAACTTTCACCGAGATTAACAGTGCTACGATCGACCTTGCTTAACAGACTTGCGGCGTAGCCATCGGCTGTCAATATCATTAAGAACAGGCCGATAACATAAGACCCAAAGTAGTGCCTTTGAAGGGTTCGAGTGGCCATTTTTGTGCTTACCAACGTTCTGTCTCCTGCTGTATAGGCGGGTTCTGGTTTGAACGAGCACGGCCCGTTTGCTGCTGGTGCTGCCAGGCCTCGTATTCAAATTTGCGACGCATTAAACCGCTGGGGTCATCGGGCACACGGCGCAGCCATTGCTCAAGTGCCTGGCGTTGCTCTTCGGGCATTGTGTCGGCGTTAGAGGCTTCTGTCCCCGCAGGGCTTTGTGGCTTTTCGTCGTCGGCGTCTTGCGTTTGTTCGTCACTGGAACCCCTTTCGTTTTTTTCTTCGGGCTCACTGTCGGCTGCTTTATCGTCGTCTTTTGATTGTTGTTCTTGCTGATTTTCTGGTTTTGAATCCTGTTCTTTATTATCAGGATTATTCTTATTCTGCGCGGAATTTTTGTCGCCTTGCTC
>JBFHDT010000427.1:0-1994 GCA_041584575.1 Porticoccaceae bacterium | reverse complement strand
CTTGCTGAGGAGAGAGCACTTCACCGCCTGGGATACCCGCTGCTTCCAGCTGGTCGAGCACTTCTTGTGCGCTGCGCTCGGCACACCAGCGCGCCATGCGTTCGCTAATCACAGCGCCATTAGCACCCCGCGCATTGTCATCCACAAAACGCGGGTCGTCCAACCACTCGGGTTCACCCATCAAATCAACCCAACGTTTAAACAGTGGGTTGCCAATACTTTGCACCATGACCCAGTTGTCTTTGGTTTGAAACGCATCGGCGGGGGCGCCAGTGGGGGCACGACTACCGGTGGACACACGGTTGAGGCCGAGAACAGCCTGCTCCATCACCACTGGGTTAGTAATGGTCATCGCCGTATTGAGCAAGGCACCCTCGACAATTTGACCCACGCCACTGGTCTTGCGTTCGTACAGCGCCAACACAGTACCGAGGGCACAGAGCATGCCGGTGCTGTAGTCGACATAGGGGCCGAAGTTTTTCATCGGCTCGCCTTCGTGACCGTTCAAATACATATTGCCCGACATCGCCTGGGCAACGCCGTCAAAACCGAGCTTTTCGGCAAACGGGCCCTTCGAGCCAAAAGCCGAGCAGGTAGTGAGAATAATATCGGGCTTAATGGCTTTCAGACTGTCGTAGTCGAGACCCATCGCGGGTAAGGCGTGGTAGGGCATATTGACGACCACCACATCGGCGGTTTCGATAAGACGTCGCGTCACTTCTTTGCCGTCGGGCTTGGTGGGGTTGAGGGTCAAACCCAACTTATTACGATTATTGTGAATATAGTGGGCGCCGTATTCTTCGGTCAGCGGTGCCACGTAACGGTCTTCACTGCCGTCAATTTTTTCAATGCGAATCACTTCGGCACCAAAATCAGCCAACAGAGAGGCGCATTGCGGCCCGGCCACATAGCGCCCAAAGTCGAGCACGCGAATGCCCTCTAGTACTCCCGACATTTTATTCCCCTGAATTTTATAATTAGAAAGCCCTATTATTTGAAATGCTACAAACAGGCTCCGTCAAGAATTGTTGAATGCATGATAAACCCGGCACGAGAACAGAGCCATAGTGGACCATAAAAGACCGGGCAAAAAACGAACAAAAAAATGCCGAAGCTATCGGCACCTTTTTTACTTCAAGTTTAACTGCAGGCAACAAGCCTGCAAGTACTCGCTTTAGCTTTGCATCATGCTGAAGGGGTTCAGCTTCGACATACCGCCATCGACCAACATTGTCGTACCGTTAACATAATCGGCATCGTCGGAGGCCAAAAAGCACACGGCTTTGGCGATATCATCTGGCTGGCCCACTCGCTTGCAAGGCAGGAGCTTGGGAAATTCCTCTTTCAACATCGCAGACGCCTCATCACCGTAAACATTGGGCAAAATGGGCGTGTCAATAAGGCCCGGCAGCACCGCGTTGTGGCGGATACCCGGTACGCTAATCACACTGTCCTGAGTGAATTTCAGCACCGCCGCCTTGCCAATGCCATAGGGACAGTAATTGTCGATAGAGACAATAGCCGCCGCCGAGGCAATATTAATGACCGAACCATTACCCGCTGCGCGCAGTAATTTAGCACCGTGCTTCACCAGAAAAATTGGTGCTTTCACCAACACCGTCATTTCGGCGTCGTAGCTCGCCTCCTCAACATTCTCAGGATTTTGGAAGTTGGCGAAGGCCGCGTTATTGACCAGCGTATCGAGCCGGCCAAATTCATTTTCAACGTCGGTCATTAAGGTTTTTATTTCTGACACTTTGCAGATGTCACACACCTTTGACACGTATCTGTCACCCAGCTCATTTGCGGCTGTAGCCAGGTTCTCTTTATTAATATCAACAGCAATCACCGTTGCACCACCGTCGATAAACCGTTTCGCGGTACCCAAACCAATACCTGAAGCGGCACCCGTCACCATCACGACCCAAGAATCAAACTGCATAGTATTCCCCTGTATTTATTATGGTTAGAATTTAAGAATAAGTTTAGCGAGG
>JBFHDT010000426.1:0-2025 GCA_041584575.1 Porticoccaceae bacterium | reverse complement strand
TCAACCCTGTCAGCTCTGACTGGCAACGTTCAAATAAGTCGTCGCGAGTGGTCGCTAGATCAACCGATTCAATCTCACCTTTGAGCATTTTTCGCCAATTAGTTTTATCGGCGACGTGCTGACGCAAAGCGTCCTCAACCAAACCCGATTGCAAGCGGGTGGCAACGCGCATAATGGGCAAAGCCTGCACTGCACCCTGGTCAATCCAGCGAGTCGGCAACTGGGTGGCGCGGGTAATGCCCACCTTGATACCCGATGAGTTGGCTAAATAAACCACATGATCGGCCAAGCAAAACGCTTCGCCCCACTCCGGTTCGCGGCAAGTGCCCTGTTCGTAGTGGCATTTTTCCGGGCTAACAATACAGCTATCACAGCGCGCGAGCTTTTTTAAACAGGGAAAGCAAAAGCCCTGATTAAAGCTCTTTTTGGTTTTTCGACCACAATGACAGCAGTGAATTTCACCGGCATAGTTCAAGCTAATACGCTGGCCCAGGTAGTCGTTCAGCAAGACGCGCTCATCATCCAGGGGCAAGTAATAGTTTACCGGTGTTGCTAGCTCAACGACCATTTTACTCAGGTGGCCTGAAACATCTGTTGTCATACTTTATCTCTTATCGTTAAAAGCGTGGTCACTATGAGCCCGTTAATGCTGCCATTTAAGGGGTTTATCAGCCTGTGGATTCTCGTCAGCATCGGCGATTTCACCCCTGGCGCTACCGCAGTGCTGGTGTTTTTTCGGGGCGATAAAACCCACGCGCTCTGACTCTGGCTTATGTTGGCTATCGTAGGTAATCACGGCCTGCAAGCAGGTCGCCCTTTGTTCAGCACTCAACTTACTGCCGTCCGGCCACTTACCGATCTCAACAGCCAGCTTGAGCTTTGCATAAACCTCTGGTGTCACGGCCTGTAATACTTGTTCAATATCCACATTAATACCTTTCTATTTTACGTATCAATTTGACGACATCTGCCGCCCGGCCAGAGCCCCGGCCAACATGCCAATCAACAAACCAGAGACATGGGCCCCATTGGCCACACCACCATTCATAAATAGGTCGACAATGCCAAACAGGCAAACCAGCAGCCAGCCGATAAGCATATAAATAATGCCTGGTTGCACGTTTAGCAAGGGAGTGGGCGCGATACGATTGCGAATCCAGACATAGCCCACCAGGCCATAAACCACACCCGACAGCCCTCCAAAAAGGACGGGGCCGTCCCACAAGTATTGCCCAGCATTAGAGCCCGAAGCCAGTGCTAACATGAGCACTAAGTAGGCCGAGCGGCCACTGAGCAACTCGACCCGTCGACCGAATTCCCATAACCATAAACTATTAAAGACAATGTGAAAGATGCCAAAGTGTAAAAAGGCTGGTGTAAAAAACCGCCAGTATTCACCGGCTGAAAACGTCTTTTCAACGGGAACAAACTGCGGTCCACTGTCATTAACCAGTGTAAAATCAACAATGGTAAAAAGGTGTACACTATCTGGCTGATAGCTCACCATAAAATAGCCCAACACGCCTAACAGCACTGTTACCAGCGTTACCGGCACCCGGGTAAAATATAAACGAAGGGAATCAACTCCTTTTGGCTTGTCCGTATTTAACGCTTTCTCAACCACCGACATTTTTTTAATTTGGTTAATAAGCTGCTGCACCTCAGCCTCGCGCTGCCCCTTATCTAGCCACAATTCATGCCCTTCGCCCTGCTCAACAAGGCGATAGACAATATTATTACGATTGAGGGCCAGCACCAGTAAATCGAGGTCAAACCCCGGCCCCAAATTGCTGGCCAAAACCCAGTTATCGTCCTCTGCCATTAACGATGAACCTTTTCGCCCGGGCGCAGGGAGTCGAGGCGTCGCCCCCACCCCAGTTTGTCACGGCACGTTTCATAAAAGTTGTGTTCGGTAGGATGAATTAAACGCAGGGGCGTTGGCTTGCGGTGAATTTTAATGACATCACCCGGCTCCGTGCTGATATCGACCTGGCCATCACAGGAGATCAAGGGATGTAATTCGTT
>JBFHDT010000425.1:0-2042 GCA_041584575.1 Porticoccaceae bacterium | reverse complement strand
GTGTTATCTTCACTAACGACGATCTTTTTATAGATCTCTTCGGTGCCGTCAACGTAGGTATATTCTTTGGCGCTAGGAGTGTTGCAGTGGGCGTCACCAATACTGGCAACATCAATGCCCATTAGCTTTAACTTGGTGCTCATGTCGGCACCGGTGAAGGCATTGTCTTCGGCATTGATGTGGTCGCAGGCAACCTGAGCCATTTTATAGCCGGGGGCAACCAGACCGTAAATGCGTCCGCTCCACAGCGCGCATTCGCCGATGGCGTAAACGTCGGGATCGGAAGTTTGACACTGGTCGTTGACCACGATGCCGCCGCGCTCACCCAGTTCTAGTTTACTGTCCCGTGCCAGGGCATCCTGAGGACGAATGCCGGCTGAAAACAGTAGCATGTCGGTTTCGATTTCCGAGCCATCGGCAAAGCTCATTTTGTGGAAGCACTCATCACCGTCGCCAATGTTTTGGGTGTTCATGCCGAGGTGGACTTTCACGCCAAGGTCTTCAATTTTCTGGCGCAGCATAGCGCCGCCGCCATCGTCAATTTGCACGGCCATCAGGCGCGGGGCAAATTCGATGACGTGGGTTTCCAGCCCCAGGTCAACCAGGGCTTTAGCCGCTTCAAGGCCGAGTAAGCCACCGCCGATCACAGCACCCACTTTCGAATTTTTAGCGGCAGCCTGCATGTCCTCGAGGTCGTCAATGGTGCGATAGACAAAGCAGTTGTCGCGGTCGTGGCCGGGTATGGGGGGCACGAAAGGAAAAGAGCCGGTGGCTAGTACCAGTTTGTCGTAGCTCAGTACCTCGCCCTTTTCGGAGGTAACCGTTTTGGCGCTGCGGTCGATGCTCACGGCTTTGTCGCCGAGGAGGACACGAATACCGTGCTGCTCGTAATAACCAGGTTCGACCAACGACAGGTCGTCGGCACTACGGCCGCAAAAGAACTCGCTGAGATGAACGCGGTCGTAGGCGATGCGGCTCTCTTCACAGAAGGTAGTCACTTCAAAGGCCGAGTATTGTGGGCTATTGACCATGGCTTCCAGGAACTTATGGCCAACCATGCCGTTGCCGATAACGAGGACGCGCTGTTTGTTACTCATGATATTTTGTAGTCCCATTAAATACGGTTTAAAGATAAATCAGAGGCTATCGAACTAGAGCTTAAGCATGAATTGTGCCAGCCTTGGTGGTAGTCGGCTTTGCCGGTTCAGACTAGCTGTAAAATATTCATTCTGGAGACTCTCCAGGCTCTGAGCTGTTTGCTAAGCAAGAGATTCTCGATATCGCAACCAGCTGGTTTTAATGCGTTTGTGTACCGACAGAGTGCTCTGACTGGCAGGCGGAAGGGTTGTTGTTCTTTTTTTGATGGTTGTTTTTGGTGCGAGCGCCTTATAAGAGGGCATTTTATGGGGCGGTAAAACGATTTGAGGGGTGATTGGGCATTGCAATTTATCGGCTAAGAAGAGATTTTGCTAAAATTATTTGATGAGGCACAATGCCAACTTTAAGCCTTTGGCATAACGCTGTTTTTATGGCCAAATATTTAAACAACACAGGTTAAAGAGACACTATGAGTGAGTTGGAGCATCTTTTAACGAGTAATAAACGTTGGGCCAAGAACGTCCAAAATGAAAAGCCCCACTTCTTCAGCGACCTGTCAAAGCAGCAGGCGCCTGAGTATTTGTGGATCGGCTGCTCTGACAGTCGAGTGCCCGCTAATCAGATCACCGGCCTGCTGCCCGGTGAAGTTTTTGTGCACCGAAATATAGCCAATGTGGTGGTGCACTCCGATTTGAATTGCCTTTCAGTGGTGCAATTCGCCGTTGAAGTCCTGAAAGTCAAGCACATTATTGTCTGCGGCCACTACGGTTGTGGCGGCGTAAAAGCAGCGATGGAAGACAAAGACCACGGTTTAATCGATAACTGGTTGTGCCATATCCGCGACGTCCACCGTTTTCACCGCCAAGCTATTGATAGCTGTGCTAACGAAGATGACCAGTTTGATCAGCTCTGTGAAAAGAATGTTATTGAACAGGTGCGTAATG
>JBFHDT010000424.1:0-2043 GCA_041584575.1 Porticoccaceae bacterium | reverse complement strand
TATGCAGCGCAGCCAGGGTAGCTTTGCCGCTTATATTGCCGACTGGCCTGAAGAGTCCATCGTCGAGTTGTGGTTTGAACTGAAAAAGCGCGGCAGCCGTTTGGGGGGTAATACCGGGCCGGGGTTTTTGCGGCTGATGGGCAAAGACACTTTTATGCTCACTAAAGATGTTAGTGCCGTGTTGTTGAACCATCAATTAATAGATACCTTAAGCCCGAATTCAAAGCGGGATTTACTGAAGGTGCAAGCGGTGTTTAATCGCTTTCAGCAGGACAGTGGTTACCCCCTATCACACATTAGTCGCATTATGGCGCTGAGTTTGCAGCCACAAAATTGAGCCTTTAAGCGAATTTCCAGGCATAAAAAAACCCGGTTATCACCGGGTTTTTTTATGCCTGGAAGGCCAATGAAGCATTAACTATTAAAAATTACGCTTCATCTTGTACATAGCGCTCGCGTGAAGACAAAATTTCAGCGTGTGCATCCGCTTTGGTGCCCCAGCCGCTAATTTTTACCCACTTGCCAGCTTCGAGATCTTTGTAGTTTTCAAAATAGTGCTCAATTTGCTTGAGCAGCAACTCGGGCAGATCGGTGGCTTCTTCAATGTCGTTATAGATAGTGGTGAGCTTGCTGTGGGGTACGGCAATCAACTTGGCATCAACACCTGACTCGTCAGTCATATTGAGTACGCCAATCGCACGGCTGCGAATAACCGAGCCAGGTACTACGGGGTAGGGTGTGACCACGAGTACGTCGAGGGCATCGCCATCTTCAGACAGAGTCTGGGGGATGTAACCATAGTTGGCGGGGTAGAACATGGGCGTGGCAACAAAGCGGTCGACAAACAGTGCGTCGCAGTCTTTTTCAACTTCGTATTTGATCGGCGCGTGGTTGGCGGGGATTTCAATGACGACGTTGATATCGTTGGGTAAATCTTTACCAGCGGGGATACTGTTGTAGCTCATGTGCGATGCCTTCTATTAGTTGCTTCTATTGATGTAAACGTGGGTTGCCAAGGCCGCCTAACAATAGCCTTTTCCGTGGGTGCGTTTAGTACAGGTCTTAATACAGGTTTTTAGTGCGTAAAGCCCGTGGCCTGTGCCAAGGCGAGCGCAATTATACCGATGACTATTTTCCATTGCCAATGGTCAAACAGCGATAAGCTTAGATTGGCCGACAAATTGTCCGTTGCGCTATTGGTAAACTCGTTTAAAATACGTGCCTCGCAAATACCACTGCGAATTCCTAAGGGGTGGCTACGGCCTGAGACAGCAATTGCGCAGCAGTGATGCAAAGGAATTGATGAACCCTTGAACCTGATCCGGGTAGTGCCGGCGTAGGAATAGGGTTGTCAAAATATTGCCTTTTATGCCTCTCTTTCTCTACGCTCTTCTTCTACGCACCTCGGGTCTCCTGTTTTGTTTTTTTGGAGACTCCTATGAAAACGCCTCGCCTTGTTATGAGCTGCTTAACGCTGCTGAGTCTGCAGCCCATGTTCGCCCTGGCTGAAGAAGACCGCGTCGATACGCTACAGGAAGTCGTTGTTACTGCGACCTTTCGTGAGCTCGATATTCTCACCGTGCCCGCCAGTTTGAGCGTGCTCGATCAGCAGATCATCGCCGAGCGCGGGGGAGAGCATTTGCAAGATATTCTCAATGCAGCGCCCAATGTCAATTTCGCCAGTGGTGCCTCGCGAGGCCGCTATCTACAAATTCGCGGCATTGGTGAGCGCAGCCAGTTTGTCGACCCGGTCAACCCTTCAGTAGGTATGCTGATTGACGATATTGATGTTAGTGGCATGGGTGGTGCGGCTACTTTATTCGACGTGCGGCAGGTGGAAATTTTGCGCGGCCCCCAGGGTACGCGCTTTGGTGCCAATGCCTTGGCGGGTATGGTTAATATTCGCACCAATGATCCGACCGATGCCTTTGAAGCTCTCGTCAGTTCAGGTTACGGCAACTACGACAGCTGGAATATGGGTACCGTGGTCAGCGGACCATTAGCTGAAGGTTTGTTGGGTCGCCTGGCTGTGCAGCAAAAGCG
>JBFHDT010000423.1:0-2054 GCA_041584575.1 Porticoccaceae bacterium | reverse complement strand
GCCCTCGTATCAAACAGAGGGGGTATGAAAGAGGTCCTCGGTGACAGTAGCGGTGGCTGGCTAATTGAACCTGAAGACATTCAGAGTATTGCCGAGGTTATTACTGTTGTTGCCGGGCAAACCCCTGAGCAACTAGCCACTATCGGTAATAATGCACGCCAAAGGGTGCTGACAAAGTTTCACGCCGAGCGTATGACAAGTGACTATGAAGCGTTATACAGCGATATTCTCGATAAGACCGAAAAGTAAAACGCCGTATTTATTGCCCACTCTCTTTTAAATAGCGTTGCCACTGAGCTTTAGTAATCAGGTTGCAACTTTCGATTACTTCATCCCACATTAATAGCACCTCCCGGTTATCCAGCTGCCGTTTAACCTGATCTACCTTGCTGTCGAGGCTGTATTCAGCATCACCATAATCGGTGCCCTCACGCATAATAAAGCTCTCGATAAGAGCGCGCAGGGTTTCGGGGGAAAGCTCTGAAGCCGGAATCTCGATCATTGGCCAACCGACTGAGTAGTCACTAAATTCGGCTTTTTAAAACGCAAGGTCATGCGATCACTCTCACCAATAGCGACATACTTAGCGCGATTTTTATCTTTCATACGCAGAGTGGGTAACAGCGTCCAGACGCCCTTGGGATGATCGGCATTGTCTTTGGGATTGGCATTAATTTCACTGCTGGCGTCGAGCACAAAGCCGGCTTTTTCCGCCAGGGCAATGACATAGGCTTCTGTCATATAACCGCTTTGCTTCATCTTCTCCCAACTGGCGTTGGGTTTGGCTCTGTGTTCAACAACGCCGAGTACGCCCCCCGGTTTTAAGGCTTTATAAAACAGCGCAAAAGCCTCTGCTTCATTAATGCTACGCAACCAGTTGTGTACATTGCGAAAGGTCAGCACCAAGTCTGCGCTGGCCTCGGGAACTGTCAATTTATTCATTTTCGGACTAAATTCAGCCATCGTCATCGCCTGGTAAACATCGGGGTAGGCTTTAACTTTTTCTTCAAAAGCGCGGCGCGAATTACGAAAATAGTTTACGCCGGTGTCCTTAGCAAAATGGGCCGCATAAAATTTACCGTCCTTCAGATAAGGCGCCAGTATTTCCGTATACCAGCCACCACCCGGCCAAATCTCAACCACTGTCATCGTCGGTTTAAGGCCAAAGAAAGCCAGCGTCTCACCAGGGTGACGATAAACATCCCGCTCCACAAAGGCTGGCGTGCGATGGGAGCTTTGTAGAATACCCTCGCTAATCGCGGCATCCACCCGAAGGCTTACAGGGATTAAGGTAGTGAAGAGACAAGTCAAACAAACTAACAATTTTCGAGACATAATTTTACCCCCAGGATATAACGTTCAATAAAAGGCATGCGGCAGACAAGCTAAAGACGAGCCCTGACACTAGCCACCTTGTCACTGAGGCTTTGTTCTCGATCGATACGCGTACCCACTTTCAATGTTGAGGTAACTCGAGCACGCCCAAGGTGGTGCACTTGCTGATGACACGCTTTTACCGCAGCCATCACCTCATCCCAGTCGCCTTCAATGTTGGTACCAAAGGCATGAAGCTGGTGGCTCAAGCCAGCCTTTTCAAATATCTCCTGGCAGGCGGCAATTTCCGCAGAAACAGAAACGTCACCACCCATAGGGATTAAGCACAAATCGACGTGAACTTTCATTGCTCCCTCTTTTATTAACACTGCTTTTATACGACCATTGTTGATAGCGATGATTCCAATCAGACGCAAACCCGCGACTTGCTAATACGTGGATTAATTCGTTAATAGCAAGTCATGAACTCGCTCGTGTAACGTCTCATCAGGGATGATTGTAGCCTAGATGGCTGCGTAAACCACAGGAACTACCTACCGATTGATAGGTGAAAATGTGGCTTTTAGCAACGCTATGACCCACTATCTCGGTGTGCTGCAAGGATAAAACGTCACTATCGAGCACAAAAGCAAATAGGCGCTACACTGTGTTCGCCGATCCTACATCATTAGGCAATACTTGCAGGATAGGCGATAAATAAACGACATAAAAAAACCCGG
>JBFHDT010000422.1:0-2077 GCA_041584575.1 Porticoccaceae bacterium | reverse complement strand
GTTAGCCCAGACTTGGGGATGCACGAGAAAAGAAACGAGTAGGGTAATAGCACGCGCCGAGATCGGACTTAGAATGCCTATTTTCACCGGTAATCCTCTTCACGGATTTTTGTTGAACACCCATGGTTCAGTGGTGGAACAACTATCGCATGCTTCTGCTTTGTTGGTTAAGCGTCAGCCTCTCTCATTGCTTCCATAGTGTCGATAATAACCAATATAGGCGGTACCAGAGAATGCGTCGAGCGATTTACCTCCGTGCCTCAGTGTATGGCCACTGATAGCAACTGAATCAGTTCCTCAATAGCTGAGGCAAGCTTGCGGGGGTTGATGCTTACACAGGCGCTTCGGAACCCTGTTTCTCAGAGGGCTTTCTATTAAAGGTACTTCGCTATCCCATTGCCTTGTCGCTAAGCTTCCGTTTGTCGAACATTCGCTGCAGCATGGGCAATGAGCAATCAAAGTCATCATAGACAGTAACACACTCTTTATCGCCTGACTCGCGGTGAATACGGCCAGCATCTTGCGCTTAACTCCGTCAAAGCAATTGAGTTAAATGCCTGATAAACGTTGGCGAAAGCGTCTTCAGCGATTCGCTTTGCTCTCTGACTTCTTTTAAGCGCCAGCGATATACGCCGGATATTATGTGGCGCTCTCTGGGCTGAGAGTAATAAAAGCCTATGTCGCTCAAGATCGTTTTTTGGTGAGCGAAGAGCACCCTGGCAACAGGTTAGAAAAGTAACGTCAACCCGCCCGTCACGAGTGCAAATAAAAGCGACAAGCCAATTAAGGTTCGCCAGGGGAATGGAGGCGCAGGGGGCTCAATCGCAAGCTGCTCTTCCAGATAGTTTTTCAACAAACGTGTATTACGGGAGTTGGCCTTAAAGATGGCGTCGAAGGCATCGCCTACTACGGGCAGCAGTCCCCCCACAAAATCGATCCCCATATTGCGCAACATTTTAAGCTTTACCTCCTTGGTTGCACCGATGCGGTGTGCCTCGACTAATACATAAGAAGCCAATACCAGGCCGGCGATGTCGCCGACGACGGGTAACATTCCGATCACGGATTCTGCACCCAGCTGAAATTTTGTGAAGGGTATACCAATACTACTGTCAGTAACGCGGCTAAATTTTTCCAAACGCTCAAGTACCCTGCGCTGCCGTGCTTCTTTGCTCAGGTTTATGGTGTTGTGCATTGTCAATTGGCCTCCATCAATGGGGAGTTCAAACATCCGGGCAATGAATTGTCTTCGGCAAAACGAACGAGTGTGGTTAAAGGCTCTACCTGCGCTCCCCTTCTCGTCCTCTTTACCACTCGCTGGTGTCCTTTCAAGATGGATCAGTTGTGATGTGTGCCGCAAAAGTTAATGCGAATGTCAGTTTTTTTTGCACACCAGCCTAATTACTTACAAAGCAATCACTCTAACAGTCAATGGTTAGTGCTCTATTGCTATGTTGGTGCATAAATTGCTGTATATTTCCGCTGTAATGGAATTATTAATAATATGATGGGAGATGAAAGTGAAAAGTTTCTTTAAGAGTCTGATTTGCGCAAGTTCTATCGCGGTATCGAGCGCTGCTAATGCTGGCTTTATTATCTTTGAAGCATCGGATATTTTTTATGTTCCTATTGGTGTTACATCTGTAAATGTGCTGGCAATTGGTGGCGGGGGCGGTGGCGCCAACGGTCATCAAGGCGGGGGTGGTTCTGGATACTTTGGCTTAGGTACATTCGCTGTTAGCGGCGGAAGTAGTATTGCCGTGACTGTTGGATCGGGCGGTAATGGAGCAGACAGTTGTTATGGCTGCAACACAATCACCGGTTTAACTTCAGGAACAAATTCTTCTTTTGGTGGCTTCTTGACCGTAGGGGGAGGCCTGGGAGTTAGCGGTGTCAACCAATCTGGAAACAACGGTGGCTCTGGCGGTGGAGGCGCTTGGAACGGTGGGATCAATTCTACAGGAACTGCTGGTGGCGCAGGTGGTCCAACAACCGCGACCGGGATGGCTACACGTTGTGCGTGTGCCGGGGCCGGCACTGCCGCGGCCGTCGCTTCCGCCGTCGCCGGCGCTGGCGC
>JBFHDT010000421.1:0-2078 GCA_041584575.1 Porticoccaceae bacterium | reverse complement strand
CGGCGGTGGTGCCAGTGGTGGTATGTTTGGTTTCTCGCGCTCCAAGGCGCGACGTCATGCACAGGAAACGATCCATATCGGCTTTAACGATGTCGCCGGTCTCGACCATGCCAAGCAGGACTTGAGAGAGATAGTCGACTTCCTAAAAAACCCTGATAAATATCGTAGCATCGGTGCAAAGTTGCCTCGCGGCCTGTTGCTGATGGGTGCGCCGGGCACTGGTAAAACCTTACTCGCCAAGGCGACAGCGGGCGAAGCCGGGGTGCCCTTTTTTAGTATTAGTGGCTCTGAGTTTATTGAAATGTTCGTGGGGGTGGGTGCCTCGCGAGTGAGGGATATGTTTGAACAGGCCCGCAAAGAAGCGCCCTCGATTATTTTTATTGATGAAATTGATTCTGTTGGCCGAGTGCGCGGCACCGGCATGGGCGGCGGCAATGACGAACAGGAACAAACGCTGAATCAAATTCTTGCAGAAATGGACGGCTTTGAAGAGGACGAAGCTGTGTTAGTACTAGCCGCTACTAACCGACCCGACGTGCTCGACCCCGCCTTGCTACGCCCCGGTCGCTTTGACAGAAAGCTGGTCCTCGAGTTGCCGGAAATGGCAGCCCGGCAAACCATACTTGAAGTTCACACACGCAAAGTACCCCTCACCGATGAACATTGTTTAAAAGACATCGCTGCGCGTACGGTAGGTATGTCGGGTGCCGATCTGGAAAACCTCGTGAACGAGGCTGCGCTGAAAGCGGCACGGGATAACCGCGAGCGGGTAAGCCCCGAAGATTTTGAATACGCCCGCGATAGGGTGGTGCTGGGCTCAGAGCGCGAGGAAGTGCTCGGCGAAGAGGAAAAGGCGCGTATTGCCTATCACGAGGCCGGCCATGGTATTACCGCCTTTCGCATGAAACACAGTGATCGGCTGCGCAAAATTTCCGTCATCCCCCGTGGCCGGGCGCTCGGCATTACCGAGCAAATGCCAGAGGAAGACAGGCATAACTTCACCCAGGAATATCTGGAAGAAAAAATATCCATCATGCTCGGCGGACGATTGGCAGAGCAACTTATCTATGGCGATGTGAGCACCGGTGCCGCAGATGATCTCAAGCAGGCGACACTGTTGGCACGAAGAATGGTTTCTCAGTGGGGCATGAGCGAAGCGCTGGGTTCGGTAAGTTTCCCCCAGTCGGAGGAACACCCATTTTTAGGCCGCGATATTGCCCAACCCAGAAACTTCAGTGAAGATACCTTAAAGCGGATTGACCGAGAAGTCGTGGCTCTGGTGAAAAAATGCGAAGCGGTAACGGCGACCTTGTTGCAAGAAAACCTCTCCGACCTGAAGCATCTTGCCCAAGCGTTGCTGGAGCACGAAACCCTCGTGGAAGAGGATATTGTCCGTCTGTTAGCACCCGCTGCGTTAAACGATAATTCAAAATGATACTGTGAATATGGGTGGGGTTATTTGAGTCAACAGTACTTGGCGCACTCGTTGACCTCGTTGGTGCTCCAAGCCCTTTAGGGTTTTTCGGTCAGGTTGTTACAACAGGTTTGCTGCCGACTTCTGACCTTTTGATACATCGTCCTCTTGAAGCATAGTCCTCTTGAAACATAGCCCATGTGTAAAAGCACGGTTCTCGCAATAGGGCGAGTGAATTAATGCTCTGTTGTTGCTTTCTCTTAACCTTGCATGATGGGCTTAAACGGAATCGTTAGGCTCATAGTCGAGCTCATGGCCAGTTTCATAAGCAGACAAGGGTGGGCAAGAACAAACAACATGCCTGTCGCCATAGACATTATCAATGCGGTTTAGCGGCGGCCAGTACTTGTTGTCTTTTAACCAGTCTGCTGGGCGGGTGGCTTGTTCGCGGCTGTAGGCCCGGTCCCAGGTTTCGCTCAGTACATCGTCTAAGGTGTGTGGCGCGTTGACTAGCGGGTTATCGCTAAGGGGCCATTCGCCGTTTTCGACCTTGGCAATTTCTTCACGAATACGCATCATTGCACTAATAAAGCGGTCAATTTCTGCTTTCGATTCACTCTCTGTCGGTTCTATCATTAGTGTACCCGCCACCGGGAAAGACATG
>JBFHDT010000420.1:0-2088 GCA_041584575.1 Porticoccaceae bacterium | reverse complement strand
TAGCACGGCTAATCCCAGAGCGCAGGGCTTCGGCGCTACCCGACATGGGGGGTGTATTATTTAAGGCCGCTTGCCAATAAGCCCTTGCCCCACGATAGTCTTCGTGAGCAAAGGCAGCGATACCCAGCAAGCCGAGAGCGCTGGCATTTTTTGGGTCGGCTGCCAGGGCTTTTTTGGCATGAGCCTGCATTTCTTCAGTGGGCATATTCCCTGCCAGAGAAAATAAAACTTGTGCCAGTTCGGCATGAATATCGGCATCGTCCGGGGCGACGACTAAAGCACTTTTATAGGCTGCTGCAGCCGCATTAAAGTCATTACGCTCTTGCTCCATTCGCGCTAGTAGCACCCAGTAATAAAGATTATCGGGGCTTTTATTGGTGCCCTTTATTAAAGCGAGGTGCAATTGTTCCGCCATGGCGCTTGCAGAATCTTGCCCTACAGCTTGCTGGCTTTGACTGAGTTTAAGTAGCTTAGCGATGTCCATATCGGTAGCCGCACCGAGTTTGCCATAGAGAAACAACGAGAAAGCCAGCAGAACAAAGGCTCCACTAATCAGCAACCAGCTCCCGCTATTAGCACTGGCCCTTTGTGCGGATGCGGTGCTATTTTTATCGCTGAGTTTTACATCTTGTAACAAGCGCCTTTGCGCATCGGCAAGTAATTCTTTGTATTCTCCGTCATCCAGTGTGCCGTTATCGCGCTGGCTGTCGAGAGTAGCTTTGTGCTCATAAAAAAGGCCAATGTTTAATTGTTGCTGTTGATCATCCTTTTTTTGAACCGCCACGTTTGAAAGATCAACTTTATTACGACGTCGTTTAACGCCGGGCAAAAAACCGTAGAGCACAAAGCTCAGCGCCATGACTAAAAAGGCACTTACCACTAACCAGAAACTCACTCTACTTCCGCCTTATTTGAATTTTTGCTTTTGTTTTGCTGGTTTTCCACATCGCTTAGCAAGGCTTGTAATGCCGCTTGCTCTGCCCCACTCAGTGCAGCCTGAGCTGTACAAGCAGCACGTTTTTGTCGCCGAACAATAAAAACAACAACCAGCAAACCCAGTAGCAGTAATACGGCTGGAGCCAGCCAAAGCAAATAGGTACTAGCCTGAACCCGGGGGCGGTAGAGAACAAATTCACCGTATCGAGCCACCAGATAATCGCTAATTTGCGCATCACTGGCGCCCTCTTCGAGAAGGCGGCGAATTTCGGTGCGCAGATCAATGGAGATGGGCGAGTTAGACTCCGCCAAATTTTGGTTCTGACATTTCGGGCAGCGGTATTCGGCCACTAGCTGCTGATAACGTGCGCTCAACTCAGGGCTTGAGAGCCTGTCTACCTCGATGACACTCCAGGCTGGCAGGCACAACAGACTCAATAGTAAAAGTGAAGCTCGTAAACAAACTAAGCTTCTTTTTATAACAAGCCGCTGTATTGAATGGAGAGCGAAGCTCTGATATGCCTCAACTGTCATTTTTTTGCTCGGTTAAGACATCGCGCAACTGTTGATACTTCGGTTGTAGCGTCGTTCGCCAAACTCTGTCATCGACCACACCCACATGCTTGTAGTGAATCACCCCGAGGTGATCGACAAGGTAGGTTTCTGGCGCGCCAAAAACACCAAGATCAAGGCCCATACCGCCCGTGGTGTCTGAAATAGTGTGCGCATAGGGGTCGCCATATTTTGCCAACCACTGCTGAGCAGCACCCACTTCGTCTTTGTAATTAAGGCCGATAATACGCACGCCCGTCTCGGCGATATCCATTAAATAAGGGTGCTCGACACGACAGGACACACACCAGGTTGCCCACACATTTAATAATGACACTTGACCGAGAAATAGCGACTCATCGAGTATTTCAGCTTGCTCTGCTACCACCAGGTTGTTATCTTCAATGGATTCTAATTGCCCCAACGCGGGTAATTGAAAGGCTGGAACAGGACGACTGATTAACGCAGAGGGCATGGCATTAGGGTCCCGCCCCAGGCCCCAATAGAGAATGGCAGCCAGCACGACAAAAATAATTAAGGGAATAAATAATTTAATTCTGCCCACAGTTTAATTTCCTTTTTTGGCATGTGCCAAGGCTG
>JBFHDT010000419.1:0-2093 GCA_041584575.1 Porticoccaceae bacterium | reverse complement strand
GGCACAAAAGCACCTTGCCTAAAATGCTATCCACCGTTGACTCGCTCATACCGGTTTGAGTTACCTTGGGAGTCAGTACCTTGCGGGGTGAATGATGTTGATACGAATCTTTTCGGGTCCCAATTTGACCATCTTTATCGAGTACGTCAGTGATAACGACATTGGTGCCACGGCCGTGAAGTGACGAGCTTCCGTTGCATCTTGCCCCCGTGCAGCGCCGGTAATAAGTACAACCTTATCCTTTAAATTACGTTTTGTTTTATCCTATTGATTGGAATTGTTGTTATAAAAATAAAAAAAGCCTGTCACCAGACAAGCTTTTTTCACCTTCGGGCTTAGAGAGAATTAACCATCCAGAGAGAAACCTGCAGTTAAGCCGCCGTCAGCAACAAATTCAGATCCGGTTGAGTAGGAAGCATCATCTGAGGCGAGATAAGCCGCCAGCGTGGCCATTTCTTCGGATTTGCCAATACGCCCCAAAGGACTCGCTTTAAACGCTTCTTCCGCCTGCTCTTCGCTGAGGTTGATGTCGTCCAGTATTTTGGTTTTTACACCACCTGGGTGGAGAGAATTGATACGGATGCCGTACTTGCCCAGCTCCAGTGCGGCAACCTTGGTCATGCCCCGTACGGCAAACTTACTGGCGCAATAGGCGCTGGCACCGTACATGCCAGTCAATCCGTCAATTGAAGAGATGTTGACGATTGAGCCACCACCGGCTGCTTTCATTGGCTCGACAACTTCGCGCATACCCAGGAAAACACCGATTTGGTTGATATCGATGACCTTACGGTAGTCTTCTAATGACGTTTCATGAATTTCCTTTGCCGGTGTGATGATGCCTGCGTTATTAATAAGCACGTTGAGCTTGCCAAATTTGTCGACAGTGGCAGCAACGACGTCTTTCCAACCTTGCTCGCTGGTCACATCAAGGTGCATGTAAGCAGCACTATCACCGATTTCAGACGCGACTTGCTGGCCTTCGTCATCCAGTACGTCAGTTATCATCACTTTGGCGCCACGCTCGACAAACAGTCGTGCTTCTGCGGCGCCCTGGCCACGGGCAGCGCCGGTAATCAGTGCTACTTTTCCGTCTAGAGTTCCCATTCAATTTCCCCTGAGTTAATAAATTATAAATTAATATAAATGACAGAAGACCTTGGTCAGTCTTCGGGCATTTTGCTTGTAAAGCAGGGGCAATATAGTGGCTTTTGATAAAAAAGGCGAGATACCTGCCTGCTTTATCAATCGCGCAAAGTGGCTAATCTAAAATAAGACATTCCTTTGTTGGCCCAGTTTATAAAGTAAGAGTGAAGATAAGCCCTAGATTGGAGCGCAATGCGTAGACATGAGGCATATTTGTCATGTGTCCGTTGATGGAAATACGAGAAAATGCGTGGGTTAAACCAATTTTTATCGGAGAAACAACAGCTTAAAAATATGGCATGAGAATTGTATTGTTATTGTTCAGCGGGTTTCTCAAAGTGTAATACCCTCCGCTATCTGAGCAATGGAGCTCATAGGTCACCTCCTCCCGTGGCCTGTGGGCTTTTTTTTGCTTTATTTTTTACTCATTCAGTCAACAGCGCTAGCCGCAATAGTATTGCCTGCTGTTATTTATCCGAGGAGAGTCCGAATGTTGAGTCGTTCATTGAAAATCACCCCAGCTGCACTAAGTGCTGTTGTACTGGGCTTGTCTGTATCAACACTGGCGAGTGCTAAGCCTTTCGCTGATAGCATTAGCGAAGCTATTGATGGAGGCGATGTCGCCTTAAACTTACGTTACCGCTATGAGAACGTTGATCAGGACGGCAAGCCAGAGGATGCTGACGCATCGACACTAAGGTCGCGAATTACCCTTAAGTCAGGAGTGGCCGGGGGTTTCATGGGTTTAGTTGAAGTCGATAATGTGAGTTATATCGGTAACGATAATTTTAACAATACTGAAAATGGGAAAACGAGCTATCCGGTGGTTGCAGACCCGAATTACACAGAAGTGAACCAGGCATTTATCAGCTATGCCTTTGATGATAAAAACAAGGCAACCCTGGGTCGCCAGCGTATTAACCACAGTGGGCAGCGCTTTCTCGGTG
>JBFHDT010000418.1:0-2095 GCA_041584575.1 Porticoccaceae bacterium | reverse complement strand
TGCCGACTTTGTCGCCGACGCCAGGGCTCCCACACCCTCGGCTGCGGCCGAATTGGCCAGCCCCGATGGCGATGAACTGCTACAGAACCTGCAAGCGTATGACAACTGGTTTCACCAGCGTGCCAAACTCACGCTATACAATGCGGCTCAACAACTGAACGGCCTGCGCAAACGCCTGCGTCACCCCAGTGACATTATTAACACTCATAGCCAACATCTTGATCACCTGCAAATTCGCTTGCACAAAGCGATGGAACGCTGCCTGCACAATGTAGAAACACGCTTACAACAGGTGCGAGCACGGCACCAGTCGCAAACACCGCAGCGGCGGCTGTCACAACTGACCCTGCAAGCGGGCTATCTTGAGGAAAGGCTTTCTGGTGCTATGGAAAAAATACTGGCAGAAAAACGCCAGGGAATGTCTTCTGCTACGACACTACTCCAGGCTGTGAGCCCCCTCAACACCCTCGAAAGAGGTTATGCCATCGTACAAAATAAGCGCGGACACGTTATTAGTCATATTGCCGACAGCCACAAAGATGACAAGGTAGCAGTCACTCTGAGCGATGGTGTACTGCATTGCCTGATTGAAGAGGTCGTTGAAGATATAAAGTAAATACCACCTAACAAACATTAACGACATCATAATATAGTGACACAGAAATAAGACGAGAGATTAAACCCATGCGTATTACTACCCGCTCACGATTAAGTCTCCACATATCGGCATTTTTTTTATTCTCAGCTATATTCTTACCGCTAAACGTCAATGCATCTTCACAAGTGCCAGCACCCGAAGCCGCTGTGCCAATAGAAGTACATGGCGTGTGGGATTTAACCGAACTCTATTCTGACGTCGCCAATTGGGAGGAGGCAAAATCTACAATACCTGAACAATTCACCAGCCTTGAAAAGTGCCAGGGAAAACTTGGCAGTAGTACCAAGCGGCTTTCTAGTTGCCTGACACTTAATTCAGACATTTACCGTAATTTGGCGCGGCTTTATACCTACAGTTTTCTCAATAAAGACACCGACCTGGGCAATTCACAACGCCGTGAGCAGCATGCCTTAGTCGAAAATTTAATGACCCGCTACCAAGAGAGCAGTAGCTTTATTGCCCCGGAACTACTCGCCGTTGGCCAGCATCGACTCGAAAAGCTATTAAACACCAATAGTTTTTTTAGCAGTAATGATTCATTGAAAGATTTTGATTTCTTTATTCGCAATACTCTCCGCCAGTCACCCCACGTACTGTCTGAGAATGAAGAAAAACTATTAGCCGCCGCAAGTAGCCCTCTCGCCACTGCTGCCGAAACCTACAGCATACTTACCAATGCCGAAATCCCCTGGCCCGAGCTGGCACTGCCAGACGGCAAGACCATCACACTAAACCCCGCTGCCTACACCCTTTACCGTGCTAACGCCTCGCGAGAGCTGCGTAAACAAGTCTTCGACAAGTTTTTTGGTAGCTACCAAAATTACGCACAGACTCTCGCCGTGACATTAGACGGACAGGTAAAAGCCCATATATTCGAGGCCAAAGCCCGCAACTATTCATCAGCACTGGAACAGGCATTGGCCGCCGATAATATTCCCGAGCAGGTCTATCTGTCATTGGTCTCTACCGTGAATGAAAACCTCAGTTCACTGCATCGCTACCTGGCCTTACGCGCCAAATTAATGGGCATTGAAGATCCGGGCTACTTCGACGTTTACCCGCCGGTGAGAGCCATCGACAAGCCCTACACTCTTTCCACCTCCCAACAAACGCTCACCCTGGCGCTGGCGCCGTTGGGAAAAGATTATCAAAACATACAACAGCAAGCCTCAATGCAGAGCTGGGTACATGCTTACCCTGCACCGGGCAAGCGCAGTGGCGCTTACATGATGGGCGCGGCCTACGACGTACACCCCTATTTACTCCTCAACCACAATGACAATTTTGAATCACTATCGACCTACGCCCACGAGTGGGGGCACGCCATGCACTCCCTTCTCGCCAATCAAAGCCAACCCTTTGCCAAGGCACAATACGCCACCTTTATCGCTGAGATAGCATCCACTAGCCATGAAGTGCTATTAATGGATTACCTGC
>JBFHDT010000417.1:0-2106 GCA_041584575.1 Porticoccaceae bacterium | reverse complement strand
TCACCGGTGCCAGGGGGCATATCAACGATCAAAACATCGAGCTCACCCCAAAGGGTTTGCGTCATCATTTGCACCAGAGCACTGCCAGCCATAGGGCCGCGCCACACCATGGGCGTAGCGTCAGTGGTTAGATAAGCCATCGACATAGAGTGCAAACCGTGGGCTTCAATGGGCACAAAAGCATTGCCATTGACCACTTTGGGTTGTCGAGAGTCGTCAACACCGAGCATTTTTGCCAAACTGGGGCCGTAAATATCGGCGTCGAGAATGCCGATGGCAAGACCTTGATCCTTCAGTGCTAGCGCCAAATTAACAGCCGTGGTCGATTTACCAACACCGCCCTTACCCGATGCGACGGCAACCACGTATTTCACCTTACCCAAACCACTGTCCTGAACTGCTTCTGCCATTTTTTGTTCACCTGCGTTAATGAAAACTAAAGCTAAAACCGCTATAGTTGCGGCCCTTTGCCAAACCCTAAAAAGCTATTTATCCCCATGCCTGATACAACCTTACCCGCAGACACGACGTCCAATCCACGTAAAATCCTTGTCACCAGTGCCCTGCCTTATGCCAACGGCTCTATTCATTTAGGTCATTTGGTGGAATATATTCAAACGGATATCTGGGTGCGCTTCCAGAAAGCGCGAGGGAACGAATGTTACTACGTCTGCGCCGACGATGCTCACGGAACCGCAATAATGTTGAAGGCCGAAGAGCTGGGTATTAGCCCCGAGGCCTTAATTGAGCAAGTTAAAGCCGAACATGAAAAAGATTTCGCCGACTTCCTGATTCGCTTTGACAACTACCACTCGACGCATGCTGAGGAAAACCGGGAGTTTGCCAGCGAAATTTATAATCGCCTTAGAAGCAATGGTCATATTGCCGAGCGTGAAATTACCCAGGCTTTTGATCCCGAAAAAAACCTCTTTCTGGCCGACCGCTACATCAAGGGCACCTGCCCCAAGTGTAAAACTGAAGACCAGTACGGCGACAACTGTGAAGCCTGCGGTGCCACCTACGCACCGACTGATTTGATCAACCCCAAATCGGCCATCTCCGGTGCGACGCCCATTGAAAAGCAATCCACTCACTATTTTTTCAAACTTCCTGAATTTGAGGGCTTTCTAACAGAGTGGACACGAGCGGGCCACGTCTCTAAAGAAATCGCCAACAAACTGGCCGAGTGGCTCGATGCCGGTTTACAGGAGTGGGATATTAGTCGAGATGCCCCCTACTTTGGTTTTGAAATACCCGATGCACCCGGCAAGTACTTCTACGTTTGGCTCGACGCGCCTATTGGTTACATGGCCAGTTTTAAAAATCTTTGCGAGCGCGAGGGCATCGACTTTGACACCTACTGGGCGAAGGATGCCGAGGCCGAGCTCTACCACTTTATTGGCAAAGACATCGTCAACTTCCACGCGCTGTTCTGGCCCGCGATGCTCACCAGTGCCAACTATCGCACGCCAACTAAGGTCTGTGTGCACGGCTTTTTAACCGTCAATGGCAAGAAAATGTCGAAGTCGCGAGGCACTTTCATTAATGCCCGCAACTACCTCAATTTTTTAGAGCCAGAATATTTGCGCTATTACTTTGCCGCTAAACTGTCATCCAGCGTCGAAGATCTCGATCTCAACCTCGATGACTTTATTCAACGTGTCAATAGTGACGTCGTCGGCAAGGTGGTGAATATCGCCAGCCGCTGCGCCAAATTTGTTACCCGCGACGGCGATGCCACGCTGGCCTCAAGTATTGGCGAACCCGAGCTTTGGCAACAGGTTGTCGATGCCGGTGAGCGCATCGCCGCACACTACGAAAACCGCGACTTCGGCAAAGCTGTACGTGAAATTATGGCCATCGCCGATGCCGCCAACGAATACATCGCCGCCAAAGAACCTTGGAAACTCGCCAAACAAGAAGGCGCAGAAGCCGAGGTACAGGCTGTATGTTCGCTGGGCATCAACCTGTTTCGCGTGCTGATGATTTATCTCAAACCTATACTGCCCAATATGGCCGAGCAATCCAGCCTCTTCCTCAACGACGCTCTCGTCTGGACAGATACTATCGAGCCTTTGCTCAACCACCGTATCGAAACTTTTAAAC
>JBFHDT010000416.1:0-2115 GCA_041584575.1 Porticoccaceae bacterium | reverse complement strand
GTGCCTCCGCAGCCCGCTCAATATCGGCGTGAGTAGTTCGGGCCAGGCTACAAACAGAACTGTCTTTAATGGTATCGGCAATACTTTTAACCGCAGCAAAATCACCCTCGCTAGAAATGGCAAAACCCGCTTCAATAACATCAACACCGAGCTTTTCCAGAGACCTGGCAATACGCAGTTTTTCTTCTTTAGTCATCGCCGCGCCAGGGCTTTGTTCACCGTCGCGCAAGGTTGTATCAAAAATAATTAAACGTTCACTGCCCATGACAATACTCCATCAACTCCCGCAGCTGTGCGGGCAAAAATATAAAACAGGATTTTCCCCTCTTAGCGAGAAGGATGCAAAACAAATGAGGTATAACGTAGATGCCCCTCAGGGCAGGAGAAGACGTAGCAGGCAGGCAGCGGCACGCGAAGCTTGTTGCAAGCTTTGCGAAGAACCGTTGTTTATAACGCGTTTATCTATCATTGCTACCTTTGCTAAAAACAGTCTATATTGAATATGTACGGTCAAAACCAAAATCACATTCTGACAAATTTTTAGATCACTGCCAAGCCCTTTGCTAAATATGCAGTTCTCGCCAACCGTCCGTAGAACGACCTGATATTTACTCCGTGAACAAGTTACCCAACGTATTAAACACTTTTACGAAAGAATTTAACCCACAACCAAAACAACGGGCCAGATAGTGCGTAAGCCAGCGCTAATGACAACAACACTCTAGGTGGGTCAATCGTCACAATGACCATACCCACGACTACGGCCAAAAAGGTCACAAAGGGCACGTGCCCCTTAAAATCGAAGCCTTTCATACTGTGATAACGGCAATTCACCACCATCAGCAAACCTGCTCCTGCTGTTACTAAAAAGGCGATGATGGCCGTCGCAGTGCTCGGCTCAACATCGTGGCCAACCCAAACCATACCGGCAACAAGGGCCGCCGCGGAAGGACTGGCCAGACCGACAAAATAACGTGAGTCAGCCGATTCAACCGCCACATTGAAGCGCGCAAGACGTAGCGCTGCGCAGGAGACATAGAGGAAGGCCGCTGCCCAACCGACTTTACCCAGACCAGACAACATCCAGCTGTAACACACGACTGCCGGCGCCACCCCAAATGACACCATGTCGGAGAGGCTATCGTACTCAACTCCAAAATCACTCTGCGTATTAGTCATACGCGCAACACGACCATCGAGACCATCAAAAACCATGGCCACAAAAATGGCGATTGCCGCCGCTTCAAACTTCCCATCCATTGAGGCGAGGATGGCGTAAAAACCACTAAACAGAGCCACTGTGGTGACAAGGTTGGGGAGTAGATAAACGCCTCGATGGCGAGGAGTTTTACCGTCTGCATTCGACTTAGCCTCTTCCTGCTCTTGTCCCTCTGCCGGCTCCAGTAAAGCGCTGACTAGCGCCGATACCGGTGCTGCCTCAGTTCCATCCTGGTTGGCTGAACTACCAGAACCTGTGGTTTCCTCGTTATCTGAATTCTGGGCATCAGACATTGTCCGTACACACTCCCACGTCAAAAGCTTGTAAATTTTTCGCGATCCAGTTATTTGGCCGCCTGGGCAAAGCAATGCCGCCATCATACATTTTTGACAATAAAAAAGCGGCAAGCCAAAGGCTTGCCGCTTAATTAAAGATCAACAATTAGCCCGGCCCAATCAATCGAGCCTTAAAGCGTTAATGCTTTCGACTAGTTGCGCGACTTATCAACCAACTTGCTCGCACCAATCCAGGGCATCATGGCGCGCAGCTTGGCGCCTACTTCTTCGATGGGGTGCTCTGTCGATGCACGACGACGGGCTTTCAACTTAGGGTTGCCAGCCTGGTTGTCGAGCATGAAGTCATTGACGAAGTTACCATTTTGGATATCCGTCAGGATACGTTTCATCTCAGCTTTAGTCTCGTCGGTAATCACTCGAGCGCCACTGCTGTAGTCACCGTATTCTGCAGTGTTGGAGATTGAATAACGCATATCCGCGATACCGCCCTGGTACATCAAATCAACGATCAGCTTGAGTTCGTGCAAGCACTCAAAGTAGGCCATTTCAGGCGCGTAACCGGCTTCAACCAGGGTTTCAAAACCAGCCTGTACCAGTGCT
>JBFHDT010000415.1:0-2116 GCA_041584575.1 Porticoccaceae bacterium | reverse complement strand
GAACCCGCGTCCGTCAGTCCGCTGCTATCGGCTCTACATGCTTAGTTCGGTCTATTATATTTAACCTCTCACTGCCCGGCCGGCAGGGCATGTGAAATGGCGATTTTGGTTTAGGTTTTAGCGAGTCACCCCCAGACGTGGGTCATCGCGATTTTATGAGTTATGACGCCTGAATACTTCGCCGCTACCTTTGATTGTGAGGCCTTAGGTAGATGAAGCGCTGGACGCATAAGCACGGCGGCACCGGTCAGATGGTGCTCTACCGTTTCATAGGCAGCGAGTGCGTAGGTGTTTTCGAAATGTCTGATTGTTCAGTTTTCAAGGATGATTATTTTTCTTTAGTGTTTACTGTGTTGGGCAGAGCAGGCTAATTGGTACGGCAAACAATTTGTCACCAAAGGGCAAAATGGTTTCGCCATCGTAAAACACCACGCCAGCAGAAAATTGTTTACCGCAGGCATCTTTTAATTTGTTTAAACCTTTAAAGTCGCTTTGTGTCACGGAGGCGGCGGCTTTAATTTCTATCCCCGCCATTTGTTGACCCTGTTCGATAATAATATCTACTTCTACCTTATCTTTATTACGGAAGTGGTAGAACTGTAGTTCTTCATCGTGCCAGTCGGCATATTTCCGTATCTCAAGGTAGATAAAGGTTTCCAATAATTGGCCTAATAGTGCTTTATCTTGCCAAAGAGTTTGGCTATTGACGCCCATTAGGGAGCAGGCCAGACCGGTATCAGCTAAGTGCATTTTAGGCGTTTTTATTAATCGGCTAAGACGATTGCTGTGCCAGGGTTGTAGTTGTTCGATTAAAAATATTTGTTCTAGCAAGGTTAAATATTCTCGAATCGTTGGGCGGCTAATCGAAAAAGGAGAGGCTAAATCGGCCGCATTAAAAAGTCGTGCAGTTTGGCTTGCTGCTAAGGTGAGTAGCTTTGGCAATGTGTTCAGATTGCGAATGCTCGCTATATCCTGTACGTCTCGTTGGATAATGGTGGTGATGTAATTTCGATACCAGGAGTTACGGCGTTTTGCATTGTTGCGAGTAATGGCTGCGGGGTAACCGCCCATACAAATTAATTGAGCTAGTGACTCACCTAGTCGTACGTGGTTTCGTTTGCTTGTTGCTTCACTAAAATTCGCGTTGAATAACTGCTGAAGGAAGGTGGGTTTGAGTCCGGCAATTTCTGTTTGGGCGAGAGGCCGCAAATGAATAATTTCCATGCGCCCTGCCAAGGAGTCGGCGAGCTGCGGAAGCAATAGGACATTGGCAGAGCCAGTGAGGATAAAACGACCAGGCTTACGGTTTTGATCGACGCTGGCTTTAATGGCGGTGAAGAGCTCCGGCGTACGTTGAATTTCATCCAGAATGGTATGTTCCGGTAGGCTTTGTATAAAACCTATGGGGTCAGCTTTGGCTGCCTGGAGCTCATTATCGTCATCAAAGGTAATATAGTGGTACCCCAGCTCCCTGCCAACCAATTGAGCCAGTGTCGTTTTTCCACACTGGCGAGAACCATGGATAAGTACTACAGGGGTGTCTTGTAGTGACTCGCGTAAGATTTCTTGTGTAAATCGATGGTATAGGGCGTTAGCCATGATATTGATTGCTTGTTGGGGTAAGAGTGATGCGGCTAAGTGTAGATTAATGACCGTCTAGTTGAAAGTTTCTCTTCGTCTAATTGAAAATATATTGTCGTCTATGGTGAAGTTGGATTTCATCGATTGACTTAAGGTGGCCCAATGTCTCCTCTTATTTATTGGTGGGGGCGGCCAGGAATGGGGCCGCTCTCGGTCATGGCCCCGGCCAGCTTCTCGACCTTTCCGGTCTCAACTTCTACCTGGCCTTCGCGACAGACGCACTTCCTGTGCGCCACCCGCAGCGCAAATACGTTCAATCTTGCTACTTAGGCCAATAAAAAACCCCAAGCCTTTCGGCTTGAGGTTTGTTATTGGTGGAGGCGGCGGGAATAGAACCCGCGTCCGTCAGTCCGCTGCTATCGGCTCTACATGCTTAGTTCGGTCTATTATATTTAACCTCTCACTGCCCGGCCGGCAGGGCATGTGAAATGGCGATTCTGGTTTAGGTTTTAGCGAGTCACCCCCAGACGTGGGT
>JBFHDT010000414.1:0-2130 GCA_041584575.1 Porticoccaceae bacterium | reverse complement strand
TTCGCTATGGAGTGGCGCATTACTGAAACCGCCCAACCAAAGCGGGTCGCCCTACTAGCCAGCAAGCAGGCTCACTGCCTATCGGATTTACTCTATCGCTGGCGCAGTAAAGAGCTGTCCTACGATATCACCGGCGTTATCTCCAATCACAACGATCTGCGCAGTTATGTCGAGTGGCACAGCCTGCCCTACCATCACGAACCGGTTACGCCGGACACCAAGGCAGAACATTTCGCAAAAATTTTAGCCTTGCTCGATGACATGCAGCCCGATGTCATCGTCCTCGCCCGCTATATGCAAATTCTGCCCCCCGAGATTTGCTCACTGTATGCCGGGCGTATTATTAATATTCACCACAGCTTTCTGCCCGCGTTTGCCGGTGCTCGCCCCTACCACCAGGCCGCTGAACGGGGCGTCAAATTGATTGGCGCCACCTGTCACTATGTCACCGACGAGCTGGATGCCGGCCCGATTATCGACCAGGATGTGGCGCGTATCAGCCATCACGACAGCATCGACGACATGGTCAGAATCGGCAAAGATGTTGAAAAAATGGTGCTGGCCAGAGGTTTACGCTACCACCTCGAAGACCGCGTCTTAGTACACGGCAATAAAACGATTGTATTTGAATAACCCTTATTTAAAATATGCTCTTTTGCAACACACCTTTAAACGCGCAAACTCAATGCGGCTCGACAAAACGGATTACCAATGAAATACCAGAAAAACCGCTGCTTACGACAAGTATGCGATTAGCAAAACAAGGATGATAGCTTGAGCGAAGTACATAGCACCGACGTCGCCATTATTGGCGCCGGCCCCATTGGGCTATTCAGCGTCTTTCAATGTGGCATGTTGAAAATGTCTTGTCATGTTATCGACGCCCTGCCCGCAACGGGAGGCCAGTGCACTGCCCTGTACCCAGAAAAACCGATATTTGATATTCCCGCTGCACCCAATATAAATGCACTCGACTTGATTGAGCGCCTGGAAAAACAAATCGAGCCTTTTAAGCCCGTCATCCACCTCAACCAGCAGGTCACCGAGCTGGAGAAAATTGGCGAACACTGGCACTTAAGTACATCCACGGGCCTTCAAATTCAGGCCAACGCCATTATCATTGCCGCCGGTGCAGGTGCCTTCGGCCCCAACAAACCCCCGCTGGATAATATTGAACAGTTTGAAGGCAGCTCAGTGCACTACATGGTGCAAAAGCGTGAAGATTTTCGCGGCCAGCGCATTGTCATTGCCGGTGGTGGGGATTCCGCCGTCGACTGGGCTTTGTCACTGGCCGATGTCGCCGCCGCGATTTATGTTATTCATCGCCGCGATCGCTTTCGCGCCGCACCCGAAACAGTCGCGCAAATGAAAGCACTGGCTGAGGCCGGCAAAATAGAACTAGTGATTCCCTATCAACTGGCCTCACTGGAAGGCGAAGGCGACACACTCAATACCGTGGTCGTGAAAACCTTGGATGGCGACGAGCGACGTATTGAAGCCGACCACCTCCTGTCGTTTTTTGGTCTCGCCACTAAGCTGGGGCCGATCAATGACTGGGGGCTAGATATTCTCAACGGTGTTATTAAAGTCGAACCTACCACTTGTGCGACCAATATTGAGGGTATTTATGCCATCGGCGATATCGCCGACTATCCCCACAAATTAAAGCTGATTCTCAGCGGCTTTGCCGAGGCGGCACAAGCGGCCCACGCGGCCTATCGGGTCGTTAACCCGGGACAAGCACTGAACTTTGAACACTCGACATCATCCGGCCTGCCCACATTACAAGCGGCCGATTAAGCCCTAAAGGGCACAATTCACCACACCACTGACACACCTTTGAGGAAACCCAACTGATGACAGCACTTACTTTTATCAAGCCCGACGGTGAAAAAGTCACCGTTGAAGCGACTAACGGCGCCACCGTCATGGAAGTAGCCAAAGAAAATGATATGCCCATGCTCGCGGCCTGCGGCGGTTCTTTGGCCTGTGCTACTTGCCACGTGATTGTCGACGACGCCTGGTACGACAAAACGGGTGAGATATCTGAAGACGAGGAAGACCTACTCGATACCGCTCACGACCTGACGCACACCTCACGCTTATGCTGTCAAATAAAAGTCAGTGACG
>JBFHDT010000413.1:0-2139 GCA_041584575.1 Porticoccaceae bacterium | reverse complement strand
TGCGCGATGGATCATGCCGATTATAAAAAGCCCGGAACTTACAGTTACGAGCAGCTATTCGCTGTGGCTCGCCAGTTAAAACTGCCACGGGCTGATGCCATCGAAATTTTCCGTCGTATGGTGTTTAACGTCATAGCGCGCAATCACGATGACCACACTAAGAACTTTGGTTTTTTACTCGACGGGCCTGCCCTTAAAGGGAGTCGTGGGCAGCAGTGGCGCCTGTCACCGGCTTTTGATATTGCCTATAGCTATAAACCGGGTTCACCCTGGGTCGATTCTCATCAGCTTTCGCTGAATGGCAAAAGGGATAATTTCGAGCGCAATGATTTGTTGGTGGTTGCCGATCTCATCGGTAATTTTGCCCGTGAGGCACCAAAGATTATTGACCAGGTATTGGCAGTGGTGAGCCAGTGGGCGTATTACGCAAGTCAAGCAGAGGTATTTCCAGATTTGCAAGCGGAGGTACAGGCTAATTTGCGACTCGCTATATAGTGTTAAATGAGCTGGTTACAGAGGCCTAATCCACGCTGGGGGTGGGCGCCTTGAGTCGTAGAGCAGCACTGTCGAGTAATGACCCATTAGTCACACCAGTGGTGGTAGAGCCCGGCTTAAAAGCTGCTAGAATCATTGCTTTAAAGCAGGGGGTGAAAAAAATGACAGATATAGTCTCTACAAAAACAGATACAAAAAATGATTATGATGCCGTTGTCGTCGGTGCTGGCATTGCCGGTTTGTATGCCGTGTATAAGTTGCGAGAAATGGGCTTGCGCGTGCGTGGTATTGAAGCGGCCCCCGCAGTGGGCGGCACCTGGTACTGGAACTGCTACCCGGGTGCCCGCGTCGATTCCCAGTCCTACATTTACCAATACTGGTTTTCCGACGAGCTGATTCAGGAGTGGAATTGGGCGGAGCGCTTTCCGCCACAAGCAGAAGTCGAACGCTACCTGAATTTCGTCGCCGATAAATTCGAGCTCCGCAAAGATTATGCCTTTGAAACACGCGTTACCTCTGCCGACTGGGATGATGACGCCCAATGCTGGCGTGTTGGTACCGACCAGGGCGAGACGCTGAATACGCGTTACTTTATTAGTTGCACGGGCATGTTATCTGAACCCAAGGCACCGGACTTTCCCGGTAAAGACAGCTTTCAGGGCATTATTGCTCATACCGCGCGCTACCCCCGTGAAGGCATCGATTTGAAAGGCAAGCGCGTGGGCGTTATCGGTTGCGGTGCTACGGGCATTCAGCTGATACAAACCATCGCTAGCGAAGTTGAACATCTGACAGTTTTCCAACGCACGGCCTCCTACGGTGTGGCAATGCGTAACGACCAGTTTGACGACGCCGACCGTGATCACTGGCGTGGGAAGGCGGGTGAATTGCAAGACAAGGTTTACAATAGTTTCGTTGGTTTTGACTACGATTTTGAGCACGGCTCCTGGTACGACCAGACACCCGAGCAGCGTCTGCAGGTACTTGAAGAAAAGTGGCAAGAGGGCTCGTTGAGCATGTGGGTGGGTACCTACCCAGAGCTGTTTACCGACCAGGCCGTGAATGACGAGATTTCTGACTTCGTGCGCAAGAAAATTCGTGCTCGTATTGATGATCAGGCCATAGCCGACCTCATCACCCCGCAAACCCACGGTTTTGGCACCTATCGCGTACCGATAGAGAACGGTTACTACGATGTGTATAACCGCGACAATGTCGAGCTGGTCGATGTCAGAAGCGCCCCCATCGAATGCATTACCGCCACGGGCATTAAAACCACCGAGGGTGAATACCCGCTGGACGTGATCATTATGGCCACCGGTTTTAATGCCGGCACCGGCTCCCTGGCGCGCATGAACATCCACGGTCGCGAGGGGCTGTCGCTAACTGAAGAGTGGAATAAAGATATCCGCACCACCCTGGGCCTGCAGGTGCACGGCTTTCCAAACCTGTTCACCGTCGCCGGGCCTCTCGCTCCATCGGCGGCTTTCTGCAATATGACCACCTGCCTGCAACAGCAGGTAGACTGGGTAACTGACTGTATCGCCTACTTGCAAGAGCAGCACCTCAAATCCATCGAGCCGACACTGGAAAAACAGGATGAGTGGGTGGCCCATCACGACGAAGTCGCTAACAGCACTTTGT
>JBFHDT010000412.1:0-2150 GCA_041584575.1 Porticoccaceae bacterium | reverse complement strand
TTTAGCGCAAAGAAAGTAAAGAAAGTCGAGGGGCACAGTCAGATTAGTTTATTTTGTCGATATTGTGTCATCAGCGTATTATTAAGTCCTGATAAGTGTTTTAACAAGCTCCGCATTCACCCCAATCGATACAGTAAACCGCCGCTATGAAAATCCAACCCCTTAAACGTGGACTACTCACGCTCATCTTTTCAGTCGTTATTATTGGCGGCTTTAGTCTTGTCAATTATTTGGATCAAACGAATCATATTGAAGACATCGAGCTACCGGGTGCTAAGGAGGATGTTCATGGTGAGTTTTCACTAGTCAATCAATTTAACGAACCCGTTACCAATCAAAGTTTTGCTGACCGGTATAAATTGATTTTCTTTGGCTTTACTAATTGCCTTGATGTTTGCCCGACGACCCTTAGCCGTATGACCGAGGCGCTGAATCAACTGGGGCCTCTCAACGATAAGCTTTACCCTCTTTACATTACCGTTGACCCTGAACGAGACACCCCAGCAAGACTCAAGGAGTACGCCAAAGCCTTCGACCCACGCATTATTTACCTAACCGGTTCATCCGGTGAGATAGCCAGGGTCTTAAAAAGCTGGAAGGCGAGTCGTGCCAAAATTGCCGCAGAAAAAGGCGAGACAGCAGAAGATTATTCAATGAGCCACAGCTCCGTGCTCTATTTAATGACCCCAGATGATAGACTTGTTGAGTCTTACAACTGGGAGATACAACCCGACAGAATGGTGGCGTCTATTAGCGAGTGGTTAAAGCGTTAAATTCGTACCGCCTTAATCTTATAATCACCATCAAAGTCATGCGTTATAACCCCAGCAACACCTAATAAAAAGATTGAGCATGCCATATTTATCTGTCATTGAATTTTGGTTTGAGGAACTCACCCCCGCCCAGTGGTGGCAAAAAGATGATCGTCTGGACGCGCTAATCGGCGAAAAATTTGCCAAGCTTCATCAAGCTGCCACCCGGTGCGAGCTTTTTACATGGCGACGTCATCCCCTTGGGCGACTGGCAGAAATTATTGTTCTCGATCAATTTTCTCGCAATCTATTTCGCTATCACGCTGAGGCCTTTGCCCACGACAGACTGGCACTGGTACTGGCTCAGCAGGCAGTCGCCGATGGCAGCGACCAACGTGTCAGCGCAAAGCAACGGGGCTTTTTCTACATGCCGTACATGCACAGTGAATCACGGGAGATACAAAAACAATCCGTACAACTCTTCAGCCAACCCGACCTTGAGGCCCATTCTTCATCCGCCTATCGTCACCGCAACATCATCGAGCGCTTCGGTCGTTTCCCTCATCGCAACAAAATACTGGGCCGCACGTCGACCGCTGAAGAAGTGGCTTTTCTACAACAACCCGGCTCATCATTTTAAATAGCAACACTGTAAAATCACTGTCACTGTATTAACCTCTATTGTCATAAATAGCACCACGCAACAGGGCAATGCCCTTCTATGATGCATTATCGTAAACTGCTAGCCCTTAACTGGCACAGCAAACGTCAATTACCAACCTTTTTACAGAGCATACCTTACGCATGTCGACAAACTCCGAACGCCCTGTTGCCACCAAGCTTTCATCCATACTCCAGATTTTGCGCCTCGTCGCGCCCTATCGCTGGCGCTGGATATGCGCCATTATCGCCCTGCTCTTTACGGCGGGGATTACCCTAACCATTGGCCAGGGCGTGCGCATGGTAATAGACGACGGCTTTGTTGCTGGTTCAGTTTCGCAATTGCAGCAGGGTATTTATTTATTACTAGGATTATCTCTATTAATGGCGGCAGGCACCTTTGTACGTTTTTATCTGGTGTCGTGGCTGGGCGAACGGGTCAGCGCCGATATTCGCAGCGCCGTGTTTAATAACATCGTTGGCCTCAGCCCCGGCTATTTTGATAACAACCGCAGCGGCGAAATTATGTCTCGCCTCACGGCTGACACCACCTTGCTACAAAGCATTGTTGGTAGCTCTTTTTCCCTCGCCCTGCGCAGTTCTATTTCGACCATTGGGGCCCTGGTTATTTTAATTATCACCAACCTTAAGTTGACCCTGGTCATTCTCGGTTGTGTCCCTCTAGTACTGCTGCCTATTTTAATTTTCGGCCGCCGGGTGCGTACCCTTTCTCGACAA
>JBFHDT010000411.1:0-2175 GCA_041584575.1 Porticoccaceae bacterium | reverse complement strand
TCAATACGGGGCTGGTTCGCAGCCGTGTTTAGGTTCTGGTTATGATCAGAATAAGAGCCTCTAGCTACTTTCATGTCAATCAGTTGCCAGAAATTGATGTGAGTTTGCAACCTGTATTTCCTGTTTAGCTTTATTGTATAGTTTCAAGCCGCCTTGTAATGGTGGTCATAGCGATGAGTTATATTCCTTGTAAGATTTGTCGTGTATTAAAAACCTGATGTTAAATATAAAAAAGGAAGGGAAGCCATGAGCACATACCGTCTCGATACAGTGGATGAATACGGCCATCAACCCACCACAGATAGCAATTTCAACGAGAGTGTTTATCTTAACGGCTGGGACCCCGAACAGAAGATGGGCTTATGGATGCGCCTGGGCAATCGTGTCAACGAAGGTCACGCGGAGCTTTCTGTCTGCATTTATTTGCCTGATGGTCGCGTTGCCTGCCAGTTTTTGCGCCCCAGCATTGACACCAATGCGCGCCACAGTGCTGGGGGGCTTGATTATAAAGTCGCCGAGCCTTTCAAAGCGGTGGGTATGACGTACTGCGGTGAAGCGATGATTCTCGACGATCCACAAGTCTTGCGCGAACCTCGCAAGATGTTTAAAACCGCGCCACGTGTCACCTGTGAGGTGAGTTTGTCCCATACTGGACTATCGCCAATGAATGGTGGTGAACCCACCGACCCCGAAACAGAAACTATGTATGGTCGAGATTTTTCTATTGGCCATTTTAATCAGCACTCTCGCATTACGGGCAAAATCACACTGGGGGACGAGAGCTGGGACTTAAACGGTTTTGGCTGGCGCGACCATTCATGGGGCCCCCGGTATTGGACTAATATTAATTTCTACCGCTTGTTTATCGCCAATTTCGGTGAAGATCGCGGTATTATGATGCTCAAACGCACTGATTGTGAAATGAAGGTACACCGTCGTGGCGTACTGATGTTTGATGGTAAGTACGAAGACATTATCGACATGGATGTGATGACCGAGTGGGATGAGAATAAAGACCCCAAAGCCGTTCGCCTTGGCGTACGAACAGCCAATCGTGCCGTCGAGTTGAATGGCAAAATTATCACTATGGCACCCTTGCGCAATCATCGACAGATCGATGGGCAAACTGTAGAGAGCCGTATTGCCGAAGGTTTCACCGAATGGGTTTGGGATGACGGGCGCCCCGGTATTGGCATTACAGAATATATTGAGCGCCTTGAAGATGGCGAGCCTGTGGGCTTTCCGCTTTGATTACAGTGATTGTTAGCTGTTCAACAAAGGGTTGGCGATAATGTTTGAGGTTTCTGAACAGCAATCACTACTTGATGACATCGTCGCCAAACTCGAGCTGGCCTTAAAGCAACGCTACGGTCAGGCAGCGCGTGTCGAGAATGTTTCCATTGCTACCCTGGGTGCATCAAATCGAACTTTGTTGTTTGATCTGGTGGAGCCGGTGGGCCGACGCCGTTTGGTGTTGCGCCAGGAAACCGTGAAATCTGAAGTCTCACCCTTTATTTCGCCCCACGACCAATTTGAAATCTTGAAAGTTGTTTATCGCTACGCAGTGCCGGTGCCCGAGCCCATATTCGAGCTGGAACCTGAAGATGATCTCGATGTGGGTTATGTTATGGCCTGTGTGGAGGGGGAGACTCTGCCAAAAACCTTACTCAATGCCCCTGACTTTGCAGTGGCCCGTCAGCGTTTCGCGGCACAAACTGGCGAGATCTTTGCCAAACTGCACACCATTGATCCCCGTGAGGTCGCTTTTTTGGAAAAGGTCGCCGATAGCGTTGACCCCCTGGCGGCACAAATCAGCCGTTACGACGCTTATTGCGAATATCATCCGGGCCTCGATGTCGGTATTCGCTGGCTGGAAAATAATCGCCCTGAAGAGAAGCCCCGCGTGTTTGTCCATGGTGACTACCGCAATGGCAATGTCATTCTTAGCCCCAAAGGTATTGAGGCCGTGCTCGACTGGGAGTGCGCTCACATAGGTAGTGCTATGGAAGACTTCGGTTGGGTCTGCCTGCGTGCCTGGCGCTTCGGTAATATTGACCAACCGGTGGGGGGCTTCGGTCCGCGCGATGAATTTTACCAGGCCTATACCAGCAATGGCGGCCAGGCGATTGATGAAGAAGAGATTCGCTGGTGGGAAATTTTCGGCTCACTGCGTTG
>JBFHDT010000410.1:0-2200 GCA_041584575.1 Porticoccaceae bacterium | reverse complement strand
TCGCTGATATCGAGCTCATCGAGAGGCACAATTGCTTTATTTCTATCGAGAATTCGCAAAACTACGTTTTCACCATGCAGAGTCGGCTGTGATGCAACGCGAAAATCGATGGGGTGACCGATCACCTTTAGTGACATATGACCGTCCTGGGGGGCCCTTACCTCGGCGATATTCATACCGGCCAGTACTTTTATACGCACGACAATAGCGGGCCAGTACTTCTTGTGCAGGCTTCGTATCTGTCGCAGTACACCGTCGATGCGATAGCGCACGCGTAGAAAGCCTTCTTCCGGCTCAAAGTGAATATCCGATGCATCCTGCTTTACGGCATCGGTCAGAAAAGCATCCACCAGTCGTACCGTGGGATGACTGTACTCTTTACCCTCTAGCTCGTTACTGCGAATATCGAATTCGCCCGTTTCAATCTCATTTAAAATACCATCGATGGATAAATCAAAACCATAGAACTGATCGATCGCGAGCATCACTTCCTGCTCACTCGCCAACAATGGCTCAACATTAATACCTTCTGGTAGCGCCGCAGTAATGCGATCAATCGTCAAAATATCGAAGGTATCTGACATCGCCAGTAATAACTTTTTCTGGTCAACAATATAGCTCACCGGCATTACTTTAAGCTTTACGGCGAGTGGTTTACTGATCAGCTTAATGGCATCGGAGTCAGGCACCACCTCCCGCAAATTGACGCTGTCCTGGCCCAGGTGCTCGCCAAGCGCTTCTTTGAGAACCGATTCAGTAAGGAAGCCCAAACGTACAAGTACACCACCGAGACGCTCACCGGAGCGCTTCTGTTCAAGTATGGCGATGGACAATTGATCAGCACTAATAACACCGCTATCAATCAGCTGATCACCAATCCTTTTTCTTGATTGAATGGGGCTATTCATTACAGCTCAGCCTTTAAAAACGCGATCCGTGCTGCCAGCACAGAACTATCGAAGTGTGCCATTGCAGATTTTTCTAGAGTTAATGCTGTTTGGTAAAATTGCAGGGCCAGTTTCGGTTTACCCATTTGATCAAGAGAAACTGCCAGGTTATACGCATAATTAGCATTTTTCGGCGCGCGGCTAAATGCATCAAAATATGCCCTTTGAGCGGCAGACCATTCACCACGTTTCAAGTGGTAATCACCCAGACTTGCATGCAAGAAGGCCTGCTCTGGGCTTTCTCGCAATAGCTGCTGCAAAGCACTACCCACCTCCAGCGAAGACGTGTCGGCCAAACTCAACAACCCAGCTCTGGCATTTATATTCTGCGGACTCTGCGCCAGTACTTCTTGATAATAAAACTGTGCCTGATCATGCTGGCCTTTTATTGCAGACACGCTTGCCATGCCCAATAAAGCCTCAATATCTGTTGGTGCTGCCTTGAGTGCCGCGCCATAATTTTTCGCAGCACCAGCTAGATCACCATTAAACATGGCGTTTTTAGCGCGACGCAAGCTGATCTTCCGGTTTGCAGGGATACGCCGCTTATGAATTTTAATACCTGTAAAGCTTTCCTCTACAGAGCCAGCATCTGCGACTTTATCAGCCGTTTTTTGTTCATCGTAAGTTCTAGTTTGAGACTGATGAGCACGATCATCCACAGGACTAAGAGGTATAGGCGTCGTAGCGGCGGCGTCACTTACCACTGGCCTTAGTTCAATTCCGTCAGCAACGACCTCACTATTTTTAGCGACTCCATCTCCGGCCTTGGTGGGTTGTGTTTCAGTCTCTATTATTGGTTTTGAAGTAAGACTACCAGGGCGACTAGTCTGATCAACGATAGGCAATGGCGTAGAGGTTTCAACAGGCGGATCAATGATACTTGTTCGCACTTGTCGGGGGGGCGAAAAGCTCTCTGTCATAAAAAACAGATACGCCCCAACAACCAGTAATACCAGGCAGGCAAGAATTAGCCCCAAAAACAAATAACGCCTCGTCTTATTTCTAGCCCTATTGCGAAACACAGCCTTAGCGGAATGGCCTGATGTAACATGGGTCTCTGGCGATACTGGTGGCGGCACTGACTCTTGTTGAGCCGATGCCGAAGCGTCTAACGCTGGCTTTACCACATCTTTGTTAACACTGCCTATCTGGTTATCATGACCTAGACTAGCTTCGCTTATTACTGGGTTTTGATCCTCAATGGAATCGCTCGATGAGCTTGATCCATCGCTATCAAGTTCTACAACATC
>JBFHDT010000409.1:0-2215 GCA_041584575.1 Porticoccaceae bacterium | reverse complement strand
TGTCTGCGCTACAGTAAAGCGCCCAACCCCTGTTTTAATAGTGCGCCTGCCTGTTGCCCCTGAGGGCTATTCAAGTACTGCATAGCCGTGTTAGCAAATTGGCCAATCATTTCTGGTTTGAGGCCAAGGGACTGGAATTGTTGGTTCAGTTGGTCAATGCCTTTTAATGAATCGTTGTACTGTGCGGCGGTGCTTAAAAGGCCGCCAATGCCGCTTTGTTGTTGACTTGTTGCGTCAACTTTTGGTGCCATACCGACCAGGCTATCGAGGCCGGGCAGAGCACTGGATAGTTGGGAGGACTCAGCGGAAGAAAGCTGTTCTTTGGCATAACCCAATAAAGAACCGAGACCACCTTGAGCCTGGTTTTTATTAACACCTAAAGCGCTGGTAAGCAGGGGAATCATGTCGAGGGCGCTGATGCTAGTGTCAGCCTGGCTGCTGGTTGCAGTGGTAGAGGCTTGCGAGCTGACACTGTCAAGGAGTTGGTCGAATTGCCCAGAGTTGGCATTGAATGAGAAAGCGATACAAAAAAGGGCGAAACTGAGTTGTTGCGTTTTTTTCATGGCAATTCCTTGAATTGAATAAAATACGATTGATGTCTAGCCAGGGTGTTTAAGGGTATAAAAATAAGGGCTTCAATAAGGCTAGCCACTATTTAATTGTACCTTTATTTAAATCCTTTAACCTAAATACAGCTATGTCATCAGGCCGCTGTATATCAACAATCCACTCGTTTTTTTGTTTGAAAATATATTCGGCTTTTAGCTATTTTCACTCTATTCTGAATGGCAGCAGGGCGAGGTTTTTCTTGTTGGATTTATGCATAGGTTGTTACTGGTAAAGTACTACCCATATCAAACCAAATTTGTTCTGCACAAGCCATTAATTCCCCAGCTCTGTTGTGAATGGCAACGCCCATAAAACGCTTACGGCCACGGTTGTGCGATATTTTCCAGCTGCTAATAATGTAGTCGTCATTCGGTTTAAGTGGTGCTTTTATACTGCCGCTACAGGTGCCGAGTAATTGCAGCCCAGCATCGGGTTCGGCGGCTTTAATAGCGTAGGCGCCGGGGCAATCCAGGGCAGACCAAACGTAAATATTGTCGATGCCGCCATCGTTGTTGCAAAGGTTATCGGTGGGTCGCCATACGGTGGCGACCAGGTTTTTCTCGACTTGTGTGGGCCAGTCAATGCTGGGTTCTGGAGCGACGACTTCATTTAAGGGGCCACAAAAGACCCGCAGTCCATTCTCTTCACTGCGTAACGGACTGCACACATAGCAGCCCCTGGGGTCGGAGGCGTGAATAAAGTCAAAGCGCTGACTGGCTGCAATAGCACTGGTTAAGCTGGGTGGGGTGGGGATAGCAAGGTCGAGCTGAATACTGCGAGCGCTGCCGAGTAATTTGTCATCGCGATAAACGCTGATACCCTCATCGTTAGGCTTTACCTGCAGAGGGGTCTCCACCGGAAAGGCTGCATTGATGCGGATCTCAACATCACCCTCAATAAAAGCCGCGAGCAGCCCACTAATATACCCACCATTGCCACAATGAATAGGGCCGTTGTAGACGTTGTCGATAGAGACGGTTGTTGGGGGTAGTGTGCCTGAAGACATTGGCGACTCGCTGTTATTGTGGGCTTAGGATTCTAAAGGTGAAGATGGTAAAGATAAACGCTTTGTCATAATCTCTGGACTGAGGATAGCAGGGCGTTATTACGCAGGTGTCTTATTCAGATGCGCGAGAGCATAAATTTTGAGTCGATTGAGCTCGACGTCATTGCGGCTCATGAAGCCGGCCATGTGCTGCTGGCTCATTACTATGGTCGCAAAGTCTACGGTGCCTACTTGCAAAACCGCCCTCTCAGTTCACGCGACAGCGGTGAGCGCAGCCATGTGCGCTATGCCCCAACCCCACATATTCAGGAGGTGCATCTTGATCTTGGCAAGCTCCATGAGCGTTGGCCACTGGCGGTACGGGAAACCCTGGTCACCACACGCATTTGCCTGGCAGGGCCAATTGCACAGGCGATTTATCAACAGAAGTCTTACCGTGAGACTGCCGGTGGTCAGGATTATCGCGATGCGCTGTCTGGACTCCTTCTTCTTGAGCGTTTGCGACTGAGCTTGCCCCAGCCCCAGAGTCTGGATACGTCGTACAAGAATAAAGACATTCTCGACAGACTGGCCGACGATATTCTTACGCTGTTAACAGCT
>JBFHDT010000408.1:0-2233 GCA_041584575.1 Porticoccaceae bacterium | reverse complement strand
GCCGCCCAGGCTGCGTAATCACAAACAGAAGCCGCCGCACTGGAACCATCGATACAGGCAATGACGTTATTCATTATTCTCATTCCTTTTTTGTTGCTGGAGAATTCCTCAGCACCGCGTGACCACTCGGGGCACCCACGTAGACGCTACGCATCAGTGGCCGCCCATCATTTTATCAACGGCATCTGATTTGTCATGCACGGCAAATTTATCGACTAATGTAGAACTCGCTTCATTAAGACCAACGACTTCAACATCGGTGCCGTCACGGCGCAATTTAATAATGACTTTGTCGAGAGCATCAATAGCGGTGAGATCCCAAAAATGTGCGCGGTCAAGATCAATCGTTACTTTGCTAACCGCCTCTTTAAAATCAAAAGACTCAGCAAACTGCGTGGCCGAGGTATAAAAAACCTGACCCACTACCCGATAAATACGGTGGTTATTATCGTCACCATCGTCCACGGTCACGTAAAAGATGCGGCCCACTTTATTGGCGTAAAACAGCGCACTCAGCACCACACCGACGCCAACACCTAGCGCCAGATTATGGGTAAACACCGTGGTAATCACCGTCGCTACCATCACCACACTACTGCTCGATGGATGCTTGCTGAGATTAACCAGCGACTCCCAACTAAAGGTACCGATGGAGACCATAATCATCACCGCCACCAGCGCGGCCATGGGGATCATCGACACCCACTTGTCGAGGAAGACCACCAAAATCAGCAGAAAGACTCCGGCCACCAGGGTTGAAAGCCGTGTGCGACCACCGGATTTAACATTGATGACCGACTGGCCAATCATCGCGCAACCGGCCATGCCACCGAGAAAACCCGCGCTAATATTCGACAGGCCCTGCCCCGCGCACTCACGGTTTTTATTACTGTCGGTATCGGTTAAATCATCGACGATAGTCGCGGTCATCATCGACTCCAGCAGGCCCACCGCTGCCATGGTGACCGACACCGGGAAGATAATCGCCAGTGTTTCCATATTGAGGGGAATATCGGGAATAAGGAAAACCGGCAGGGTATCGGGCAGCTCGCCCATATCACCCACAGTGCGAATATCCAGCCCCAACCATAGCGAGAGCCCCGTGAGCACGACAATACAAATCAGCGGTGAAGGCAGGGTTTTATTGATATAGGGGAATAAATAAATAATACCCAGGCCACCGGCTGTCATTGCGTAAACATGCCAGGTGACATCAATTAACTCGGGCAACTGGGCCATAAAAATAAGAATAGCCAGTGCGTTGACAAAGCCGGTCACCACCGAGCGTGAAACAAAACGCATTAGCGCACCGAGCTTAAATAGCCCGGCAAAAATTTGTATCACCCCGGTTAACACCGTTGCCGCCATCAAATATTGCAGGCCGTGTTCTTTCACCAGCGTTACCATTAACAGGGCCATGGCACCAGTCGCCGCAGAGATCATGCCCGGACGACCACCGGCAAAGGCGCTCACCACGGCGATACAAAAAGAGGCATACAGGCCCACCTTGGGGTCAACTCCGGCAATAATCGAAAAGGCAATGGCCTCAGGAATTAAGGCCAGCGCTACCACCGTGCCCGCCAGTACATCGCCGCGTATATTACTAAACCATGTGTCGCCCAATGAGTGGGTCATTGCCATCGAAGTCACTACCTCAAATTAGTCGCTGATTCGTACCATCGCCCCAGCCAACTATTGCCCACAACTGGTCGGCAAACCCTGCTGGCTGCCAGTAACACGAGCGTTTATCGTTAATAAAAAAGGGCTGGATTAGGGCTAAAAATGGCCCGCTGGAAGGGGCGCATAATAGCTAGATTCACGGCCAAGCTCAATCGAGCCCGCAGAGCAATGTGTTAAAGCACTCTAAGAGCGCGTCATATTTAGGCACTAAATGCTTAAGCGACTAAAGTACTTTACCCAGGGCATTGAGAACCCGAGATCGAAACTCCCGCCGATACAACACGCCCACCACCGTGGCTGAACCCAGCATAAAAGCCCAGGGATTGAGGAACCACAAAAGATAGGCCAGACTGAAATAATAGGCGCGTAAACCGACATTAAAGGCCTGTGCCGCGCGGGATATGACTCGCGCCGCGTGAATGGAAAACGCCCGTGCCCCCGCCTCGTCGAGTTCATCCATCTCGGGTGCACGACCCATCAAGACAGCGGCAAAACCGTATTGGCGAAGCGACCAGGAGAACTTAAAAAAGGCATAGACAAAAATGGCCGCTAG
>JBFHDT010000407.1:0-2237 GCA_041584575.1 Porticoccaceae bacterium | reverse complement strand
CTCGTCCAGCTGCGCCAACACGTCTTTAATATCGGCCTGGGCCAGTTTACGCTCGGGTGTCAGCTTCAACGTCATTGCTGTCTCGAGCTTACCGAGGTGCTTTAACAAGGGCTCGGGTACGTCCTCAAGGTCTTTTTCATGGGGCACGTAAAGGTAGCAATCGGCTTTGTTCACGCTTCTATAAATTTTACACAGTACAGTCATATCAACTCTTTCTTATCAACGCTGTCATTGGTCACTATCGCCTGTCACACCGGCCTGTAGTTCACTGGCATGGCTGAGCAGGGTTTCACCTACGGCCTCATAGCGCCAGCCGCTTGCCAGTATGTCGGGTAATTGTACTTCGCCATAGGCGATGGAGCGCACGAGAAATTCAAGATCAACTTTACGCGCCAGTACCTCGGGGGCCAGTTCCAGCTTTTCAGCGGTCTCGACCACCACTTTGCGGCAGGATTTCAGCATTGAGCCGTGTTCACGGGGGATGGCTTTCGGCAAGAGCGGGGGGAAGTCTTTGCCATCACTGCTGTCAATCTCAGCAAATACCGACAATACTTTTTCACCGTATAAACGCAGCTCTCGCGGGTGGAGTATATTCGCCCCTTGCAGCTGGCCCATGCTCAGTGGCGGTTTTAAGAAGGCGAGCGTGAGTAAGTCTTTGTCGGCAATAATGCGGCCTCGGGGGCGATTATCTTGCCGCGCCACGCCTTCGCGCCAGGTCGTCATGGCCTTTAAAAGGGCGAGGCCTCGCCTATCGAGTTTCCACGCACCCTTCACTCGAGTGTAATATTTTTCGGGTGGCACAGCGCGGCGGGAGTTCGCCAACTTAGCGAGCATTTCATCTTCCACCCAACTTAGCCGCTGTTGACTCTCAAGCTGTTCAATCAACGCTTTATAAACGGGCAAAAGGTAGTGCACGTCTTCTGCCGCATAGCTTAGCTGCGAGGCGCTCAAGGGGCGCTGTAACCAGTCGGAACGGGTTTCGTGCTTATCCAGTTCAACACCCACTAATTCTTTCACCACACCGCGATAACCCACAGAAAAACCCAGCCCGCAATAAGCCGCTGCCGTTTGTGTATCAAATAAAGGGTCGGGTAATTGACCAAGGCTGTGGGCCAGGGTTTCTAAATCTTCAGAGCAGGAGTGCAGTACTTTGACGACCTTGGGGTTAGCCAGCAAGTCGATCAGGCCTTGCGGCTCGGGCAGCGCTATTGGGTCAAGCAGCCAGGTGGTTTCACCATCGCAGAGCTGTATTAAAGCCAGTATCGGGTAGAAGGTATCGGTGCGGATAAACTCGGTATCCAGTGCAATAACGTCAATTTGCTGCCAGCGCTGCGCGGCTTTTTCAAGCGCTGCACTATCGGTGATCATTATGGGTAGGGAATATTCAGTGCTCAAAATGGCCTGCTCAATAATAATTTTAAATGGGGATTTACGTGTCTGTCTGTGAGTGCGCTTATAAAGACGCCAAGTGAAAACACTTAAATTAAAGTGCGACTGCTAAAGGCATGGCTCAAGGTGCCGCCATCGACATATTCCAGTTCGCCGCCTAAGGGCACACCGTGAGCAATACGTGACACGCCTACGCCCAAAGCCTGGGCATGGCTGCCGATGTAATGAGCCGTGGCCTCTCCTTCCACCGTTAAGTTAGTGGCGAGAATTAGCTCTTTAATGTCTTCGTCAACCAGCCGCTGTAGCAACTGGTCGATGCCAATGGCCTCGGGGCCAATACCGTCAATCGGCGACAAGTGACCGAACAAAACAAAATAGCGCCCACGATAGGAGCCGCTTTGTTCAATGGCGAATAGATCGGCGGGGGTTTCCAGTACGCATAGCAAGTCGGGCTGGCGTCGCTGGTTGGCGCAAATTTCACACACTGACGCTTCCGTTAGCATACGACAAAGCTGACAACGCCCTACCCGCTCAACAGCCTGCTGAATAGAGGTCGATAAGCGGCCGGCTGCGCGAGGGTCTTTGTCGAGCAAGTGCAGCGCCATGCGCTGGGCCGACTTGGGGCCAACGCCGGGCAGGCAACGCAATGCATCAATGAGTTCATCAATAACGGGACCAAACATTAGTTAGTGGCCCTGACGTAAAACATCAAACGCAAAACAAAGCTGTATAAAACAACGTCGGCTCTCATTAAAAGGGCATTTTAAAACCAGCAGGCAAGCCCATGCCTGCGGTAAGGCCACCCATCATTTCGCTGTTTTTAGACTCTATTTTACGCACTGCATCGT
>JBFHDT010000406.1:0-2311 GCA_041584575.1 Porticoccaceae bacterium | reverse complement strand
TCAGCGAAGAGCAGGCGGAAGAAGCGTTTAAAGCGAGTCCTTTGGGGCGTATTGGCAAATCCGAAGAAATGGCCACACTGGCGGCTTATCTCGCCTCAGATGATGCCTCTTATTCAACCGGATCAGAGTTTGTTGCTGACGGTGGTTTAACTGCAGGTTTCTCTCTGGATGGTTAATTCTCTCTAAGCCCGAAGGTGAAAAAAGCTTGTCTGATGACAGGCTTTTTTTATTTTTATAACAATAATTTTAATCAATAGGGATAAAACAAGGCGTAATTTAAAGGGTAAGGTTGTACTTATTTACCGGCGCTGTACGGGGACCCAGGTGCAGCGGAAGCTTGTCACTTCACGGCTCGTGGCACCAATGTCGTTATCACTGACGTACTCGATAAAGATGGTCAAATTGGGACCCGAAAAGATTCGTGTCAACATCATTCACCTCGCAAGGTACTGACTCCCAAGGTGACTCAAACCGGTATGGACGAGTCAACGGTGGACAGCATTTTGGGCAAGGGGCTTTTGTACCGTGCTGATCAACCTGAAGAGATAGCGACATTAGCGGCGTATCTCGCTTTCGATGGCAGCTCTTACTCTACTGGCTCAAAGTTTATTGCTGATGGCGTATTGACGGCGGGTTTCTCTCTAGAAGTCTAATGGCTAGCAATACACGGCCGTAAACCGTAGGCAAAAAAAGAGCGCCTCCTATAACCTAGGCAGGCGCCCTTTTATTGAATTTCCCGTCAACAATCAGGGCAAATTCAGTTTGGCAAGTGCCTCGCGGTCAACAACAGGCGCACGCTTAGTGCCCGGTGCCAACTTGACACTACCCGGAGTCCGATCAAACGGCCCAAACAACCCAATTTCATCGGCAAATTTACGAACATCGGGCAATACTTCCTTACCCAACAGCTCAACACTACGCAAACGGTCTTTATCGCTGACATTGCCCTGTACGGCAAAACAGGTAAAGACACCGGGGCGAATAACGCTGAGGATGTCCTTAATCTTCTGAGCACAAGTTTCAGGGCTACCAACAACAATTTGCATGTTGTCCTGAACCTTTTCGTAACCGGCAACCAGCTTGGCTTTCAACGCATCGTAAGCCGAGGCATCCCAGCTATCATCAGCACCAGCCATCAATTTCTCTTTACTCACGCCCAACCAACTACCACCCGGCTGTTGACCCAGCATGCGAATCGCACTCTTCGAGTTATAGCCAGGGGGCAGCGTATGTTCCGGACGAGAGAAGGCATTTTGACCGCCACCGAAGACAAAACCCTTGCCAATTTCCTGCGCTTTCTCATCCGTATCTGCACAGAAGATAGGCAACAGATAACCAAAGTTTTCAGGGCCAGCCTGAAAACCCAACTCGGCAGACTTGTCCGCATACATATCCCACAAATCACACGTTGGGCCGAGTGCTGTACCTAAACCAAGGTAGGGGTATTGCTTCTCAGCACACCACATAACGGTTTCAGCACTTAATACGCCGGGAATCCACTGTTGCGGCATTTCCTGATAGGGCTTAACCCACGGATTTACATGGCGATAGTGAAAATGCTTCCCTTCATAGCGCCAGGGGCCCTCTTTCGTCCAGCAATCCATAATGAACGAATGAGCCTCATTAAACATTTCACGGTTATAGGCAGGGTTAGCATTATTAAAGAATTGCTCACTACCTGCACCACGAACCCATCCAGAAACCAGACGACCACGGGAAATGGTATCAATCGTGGCCAGCTCTTCAGCAATTCGCAGGGGGTGCTTAACACCGGGTAACATATTGCCAATAATTACGATTTTGGCCTTGGACGTAATACGCGCCAAAATAGCCGCTTCAATATTGACCACGCTACCCGAGCAAAACGGGTTGCCATGGTGCTCGTTAAGAGCAACCGCATCAAAACCCACCTCTTCACAAAAACACGCTTCGTCGAGGTAAAAATTGTAGTCGTGAGCCGACTTTTCGCGATCGATGTAACGATTAGATACACCAAAAAAAGCCCGGTTTTGTAGGACAGGGGCTTCGTCGATATAACGCACGGGGCGTTCAGTAAAATGTGCAATTTGCATGACTATTTAGTCTCCAATTATTTTATTAAGCAAGGAAGTGTTTAACAGCGGTAACAAACTCGGCGCTATCTTCAATTTCTGGACGGTGGCCAGCACCCTTAATAGTGACGATATCGGCCTGCGGCAGGGCATCGTGATATTTTCTAATGCAGTCCTGTGGCACGACGGCATCTTCACTGCCGCGAATCAGCAGGGTTGGCAGTTTGGCATTTTTTGCGCTGCGCAACAGGTCTGGCAGG
>JBFHDT010000405.1:0-2323 GCA_041584575.1 Porticoccaceae bacterium | reverse complement strand
GTCTTGATGCCACTATTGTGCTCGAAGAGTTGGCGGCGGCCTGTTCTTCCACCGCTGCCTTTATCTCCATCCATAATATGGCCACCTGGATGGCTTGTACCTGGGGTACAGAGGCTGTGCACAATGACTTTTGTGAGCAGTTGGTGATGGGCGAAAAGCTGGCCTCTTACTGCTTGACTGAGCCCAATGCCGGCAGTGATGCGGCTTCTATCACCACCAAAGCGGTGCGCGAGGGTGACGACTACACCCTCAATGGCGGCAAGAGTTTTATTAGCGGTGCCGGTAGTACCGATGTACTGGTGTTGATGACCCGCACGGGTGCCAATGACTCCGGCGCAACGGGCATTACGGCCTTTGCTGTGCCCGCCGACCTGCCCGGCATTAGCTATGGCAAAAACGAAAGTAAAATGGGCTGGAACAGTCAGCCAACGCGCACCATTACCTTTGAAGATGTGCGCGTGCCTGCAAATTATCGACTGGGTGAAGAGGGCGAGGGTTTTAAAATTGCGATGAAGGGCCTCGACGGCGGGCGTATTAATATCGCCAGTTGCTCCCTCGGCGCCGCTCAGGCAACCCTCAACCATGCCCAGCAATATATTCAAGAGCGCAAACAGTTCGGTAAACCCCTGGCGGCTTTCCAGGCCCTGCAGTTCAAACTCGCCGACATGGTTACCGAGCTGGTAGCCGCGCGGCAAATGGTGCGCTTAGCAGCGAGCAAGCTGGACCAGGATGATGCGGATAAAAGCACTTACTGCGCTATGGCCAAGCGCTTTGCCACCGATATCGGTTTTCAGGTGTGTAACGAGGCCCTGCAATTACATGGGGGTTACGGTTATTTGAAGGAGTACCCGATAGAGCGGTTTTTGCGCGATGCTCGGGTTCACCAAATTTTAGAGGGCACCAACGAAATTATGCGTGTGATCGTAGCTCGCCGCATCTTGGAAGAGGGCGCAACGGAGAGTATCCGCTAGCCCCCATATTCACTCACCCCTTAGTCATTAAGTAGGAGTTAAGCGAAATGAGCGAACTATTAAAAGTGGAAAAACGCGGTCGTACCGCAATTCTGACCATGAACAACCCCCCGGCCAATACCTGGACACCGGAGAGTCTCGCCTATTTAGAGCAGGTGGTTGGCGAGCTGAATGCCGACAAAGAAAACTACGCGCTAATTTTGACCAGCGAAAGTGAAAAGTTCTTTAGCGCTGGCGCCGACTTAACCCGTTTTAACCACGACAACACCGGTGACGCCTTCGATTTTATTAAGGCTTTCGGTGTCGCTTTTGAAGCGCTGGCCAGTTATGAGGGTGTTTCCATTGCCGCCATTACCGGCTTCGCCATGGGCGGCGGTCTTGAGTGTGCGCTGGCCTGCGATATTCGCATTGCCGAAGAACAGGCACAAATGGCTCTGCCTGAATGCACCGTTGGCTTGTTGCCCGGCGGTTTGGGTACACAGCACCTGCCCTGGTTGATCGGTGAAGGCTGGGCCAAGCGCATGATTTTGTTGGGCGAGCGAGTTAAGGCACCAAAGGCCGAGCAAATTGGTTTGATTCAGGAAGTGGTGCCTACGGGTACGGCCCTGGAAAAAGCGCTGGAATTAACCGCCAAGGTAGAAAAGCAGAGCCCGACGTCTGTGCGTATCTGTAAAGAATTGACCATGTCTTCTCGCGAGCGTGGTTTGAGCAGTGGCTTTAAATTTGAGCGCGATGCTTTTATGGATTTATGGGGCAGCGAAGACCAAAAAGAAGGCGTTGCCGCTTTTGTTGAAAAGCGTAGCCCTGAGTGGAAGAACGGCTAAAGCCAATTTTTTGTTTAGCTGTTGTAGGAGAAGAACGTGTCAGAACAGCCCGTATTATTTAGTGAAAAAGCCTGTGGCAATGGCAAGAAAATAGCCATTGCCACCCTCAATGCTGAAAAGGCCCTGAACTCACTGAGCCTGGAAATGGTCGATATGATCAGCGCCCAAGCTGAGCGCTGGGAGACCGATGACAGCGTTGTTTGCATTTTACTCGACAGTGCTGGTGACCGGGCTTTTGCCGCCGGTGGTGATATTCGTATGCTCTACGAATCCATGGTGGAATGTGGTGAAAACTACAATGCCTATGCTACCGATTTTTTCTCGCGGGAATACCGGCTTAACCATCGTCTGCATAATTTCCCCAAGCCGATTATTGCCTGGGGTAATGGTTTTGTCATGGGCGGCGGTATGGGCTTGTTTGAAGGTGCGGACTTTCGTGTGGTGACCGAGAGTACGCGCATAGCGATGCCGGAAGTGACGATAGGTTTGCTGCCCGACGTCGGGGGTACCTGGTTTTTGAATCAAACC
>JBFHDT010000404.1:0-2335 GCA_041584575.1 Porticoccaceae bacterium | reverse complement strand
CCTGTTAAAAGTTACGCTGCTGCCGTCACCGCTTTTCGCAATAACCAGGTGCAACTCGGCTGGTTTGGTGCCTTATCTGGTGTACAGGCTCGCCAGCGTGTGCCGGGTAGTCGCGCCATCGCCCAGGGTTACGAAGATCAATTCTTTAAAACCTATTTTATTGCCCACCGTTCCAGTGGTTTGTTGCACGATGCAAGCAATACGAGCAAGGATCAATTCCCGCTGGCTATGCAGGGCCTTACTTTCATCTTCGGTGCCAAGGGGTCTACCTCAGGGCGTTTAATGCCCGAATATTATATCCGCCAATTTCTGGGTAAAGCCCCGGATAAAAGTTTTAGCCGTGTCGGTTTTAGTGGTGATCACAATCGCACCGTTGCATTGGTGGCTTCTGGCGCCTATCAAGTGGGCGCGGTCAATTATAAAGTATGGGAAAAAGCCCTTGCCGAAAATAAGGTCGATCCCAAAGAGGTGCAAGTTATCTGGCAAACACCGACATACTCCGACTATCAGTGGAGTATTCGCGGGGATGTTGACCAGCGCTGGGGTGAAGGCTTTGCCGATAAAGTGAAGGCTGCTTTGTTGGCGATTGATGAGCCGAGTTTGCTCGCGGCGTTTCCGCGCAGTGCCTTTGTCAGTGCTACTGACAGCGATTATGAATCGACTCGCAAGACGGCTATTGCTATTGGCCTTATTGATGAAAATTGAGTTTGTTTCGCCAGGACGTGGGCCGCTCTTCATAAAGGCCGAGTGTTGAAAAAAATTGCCTCCGTAAAGGGCTCTGTTTTTTCTTTGCACAACACGCAGTTGGTCTACGAGGGCAGGGTGGTGCTGGATAACATCACCCTCAGCATTGCCTCCGGTGAGCGTGTTGCTTTGGTGGGTAAGTCTGGTGTTGGTAAGTCGACGCTACTGGCAGCCCTGCGTGAGCAGCAAGCCAATAGTATTGCCTGGTGCCCGCAACAGCACGGCCTGGTGCCAATGCTCAGTGTCTATCACAATATTTATATGGGTGGCTTGCAGCGCCACAATACGCTCTACAACCTATTTAATTTAATCAAACCTCTGGCCAGGCCCGCGCGGGAAGTGGCTGCTTTAGCAGAGCAGTTGCAACTGTCTGAGTTTTTGCACGCTCGTGTCGAGCAGCTCTCTGGTGGACAAATACAGCGTGTTGCTATTGGCCGGGCACTCTATCAGCAGCAAGACGTTTTCCTCGGTGACGAACCTGTCTCTGCGGTGGATGATTATCAGGCGCAACAACTGCTTACTTTAATGATGGAAAAGCACGAAACTCTGGTGTTGGCATTGCACGATGTTGAACAGGCTTTGCGCTTTTGTGATCGTATCATTGGTCTAAAAGATAGCGCCATTGTGTTGGATGCTCCTAGCTCAATTCTCAACGCGAGTGATCTCGTCGCGCTGTATTGCTAATGCAAACTGTGCCTGCAAAGAGTTCGTATAAAAGCAGTCAGCAAACGGCGAACAGAATTTTTTCTGTGCGCTCAACGAGTTTTTATATCGCTGTGATTGCAGGCCTTTGCCTTTTAATAGCCGACATTGAAATTATTAATGCCAACCCATGGTTGGAATTAAAAGCTATGGGGCGGGGTTTGATTAGCCCGCATATTGTTAGCTATGCAGAGTTATTCAATGGCCTGGCGAATACCCTTAGCTTTGCTTTGCAGGGTATGGCTGTAGCTGTGGTGGCCGGCTTCCTTTTAGCGCTGGCCTATCGGCACTGGTGGGTAAGGGGTTTCTGCGCGTTTATTCGCGCTATTCATGAATTGTTTTGGGCACTTATTTTTATACAGTGTTTTGGTTTATCACCGCTCACAGGTTTACTGGCAATAGCACTGCCCTATGCGGGCACACTGGCAAAGGTGTACGGCGAATTGTTTGAGGAAGCGCCACCTCAGCCTCGTGCCAATTTACACCACAGTAAAAGCCTGAGTACTTTTTTTTATACGACCTTGCCGCTGGCCTGGCCAGCCCTAAGTCATTACACCCGTTATCGTTTTGAATGTGCATTGCGCTCAACGGTGGTATTGGGTTTTGTGGGTTTACCCACATTGGGTTTTTATCTCGAAACGGCGTTGAGTGAAGGGCTTTACCGTGAGGCGGCAGGTCTGCTCTATGTACTGTTATTGGTAATTATTAGCCAGCGTTGGTGGTTGAGAAAAACTTTACTACCTGTTTATCTTTTAATCGCGCTAGTTTGCCTGCCACCCAGTGCGAGCTTTAGCTGGCAAACGATGGCCCAGTTTTTTACTGAAGATATCATCCCCCAGCCTGTGCGTAGGGCGAGTGGCGATGGTATTGGTTCGTGGCTAGTTTTTAT
>JBFHDT010000403.1:0-2351 GCA_041584575.1 Porticoccaceae bacterium | reverse complement strand
TTTTTGACGAGGCCCATCGCCTGGGTGATACCGCGCTTAATCACTTTGCCAGTCAGTGCCGCTTAAATACGACATCGCAATGGCTCGAGCAAATGCAAAAAACCCTAAAGGCGATGGCGACACCGTTTGCAGAAATGCCCGATATTATTCATCGAGGTAATGAACTCGGTGATATAGCCTTGCTCGCACGCCAGCTGTTACAGCAGGCCACGCCCTTATTTCGGGATAGGCTTGAGAACAGTGTCGTGAATGACAGTCGACAGAATTTCGGCAGTAGTCAGGTGCGCTATCGTTACCCAGGAGGGCTTGTCGATGAGGCTTGTCGCTCACTGAGTGAAGATTTAACCGCCGTATTTGTACGCTTGAATGGTCGTATGGAAAACCTCCACGGGGTGCTAGAGGAGGCCCTGGAAAATGACCACCAGCCCGTGCCAAGGGTGGATATCGAACAATACTTTCAAGTCTCTGGGCAATGGTTGGGCCGGGCCAACGCGGCGACCGAGCTGTGGTCGGCCATGGCTCGCCCCGATCCCGCGGGCCAGCCACCGATGGCACGCTGGTTAACACACGAAGATAATAGTGATATTCGAGTTTCTGTCAGCCCTATTTCTGCCGGGCTGCGCCTCAATGAATTACTCTGGCAGCGTGCTTATGGGGCGATCACCACTTCGGCGACCTTACGGGTTCTCGGTGATTTCGAACGCTTTAAAAGTGATAGTGGCATGGCCCCATCAACCCAGTGTGAAGTGGTCGCCGGTGCCTTCGATTACGCCAATGCGGGGCTGTTAGTGATTCCCGATATCGGCGCAGAAGCTGGTGATGCCCGCGCCCACACCCAGGCGCTGATCGAGCACTTACCGAATTTACTTTATCCCGATTCGATACCAGAGTTGGTGGGTAAAGCAACAGAGGGCGAATCCGCTGTAGGTGGGGTATTGGTGTTGTTTGCCTCGCGCCGCCAAATGGAAGAAGTGGTTGACGCTCTGGCCGATGACTTGCCCTGGCAGTTACTGGTGCAAGGTGAATTGAGCACGGGGGAAATTGTCAGTCGCCATCGGGCAACGATTGATCAGGGTGAACGCAGTGTAATTTTCGGCTTGGCCAGTTTCGCCGAGGGTATGGATTTACCCGGTGTTTATTGTCAGCACGTGATTATCGCTAAGCTACCCTTCGCAGTGCCTGATGACCCCCTGCAGGCAGCGCTGGCGGAATGGGTCGAAAGTAAAGGCGGTAATGCCTTTCGGGAAATTACCCTGCCCGACGCGGCGCTGCGTTTAATACAGGCCTGTGGGCGATTGTTGCGCCATGAAGATGACCGGGGCCGGGTCACCATTCTCGACCGGCGGCTGGTGAGCAAAAATTATGGCCGTCAGTTACTGGACTCACTACCGCCGTTCAAACAAATTATTGAACGGACATAAAATACATAGCTCGAGAAGTTTTAATATTTTTCTGCACTTATAAATTATTTAGCTATATGCCCAAGGTAGTCATACCGGCAGGTGTATGGAGCCAAATAAATAGACTGATATTTACCAGTACGGTTAACCAGAAGACCAGGCGAAATTCTTGCTTTTTAGATTTATGGCGTAACTGTTCTTGAGCAATGAGTGCGCCGGGCCACCCGCAGGCCAGCGCCAAAAAGTGTAAAGTACTTTCTGGGGTTCGCCATGCGCCTCTTGCTGCGGCTGATTTGTCCATCGCATAGACAACAAAAGTGAGCATGCTTGCTAAAAGGTAAAGAGGTAAAACTAAAAAAGGAATTTTTGCCATTAAGGTTGAAATACAAACGATGGTCAGAAATAAAGCAGCAGCAATATTGGCGTTTGCGCTTTTCTTGAAGTTTTTGCTTTGTGCTGGAACATCGTCGACTCGGCTGACATTGGCAGCACAAGGCCTGCCTTGTTTATCCTGGGATAAGTTATAGCTTACAGGCTGGTTGATGTTGGGTTTGTTTTGTCGATTTCTGAGTGCAGTAATGTGGACAAAGAGTCTTCTTCCACCGTCATCGGGAGTGATAAAACCAAACCCTTTGTCATGATTCCAGGAGGCAAGTTTCCCTTTGAGGCGCATACCATTCCTTTAAGCGGTTAATCCTGTGTTTTTTACAGTCGGGCTTTAATGCGTTTGCTAATATTTACAACATCAAGTCCCGCTGTAGCGATTTGCGCGTCGTGTGTGGCGTGATCAATAAAAATATCAGGTAAGCCAAGATGTAACACAGCAACAACGATTCCCTGTTGTGCGAAGTACTCGCTGACACCGGCACCCGCGCCGCCGGCAATGGCATTCTCTTCGAGGGTGACGATAAGCGCGTGATCGGCGGCTAGCTGGTCGAGCAGTTCGGTATC
>JBFHDT010000402.1:0-2356 GCA_041584575.1 Porticoccaceae bacterium | reverse complement strand
CCCGTATTGCCTATGAGAGGCATGAGTGAGGTGAGCACACCTGCGCCCATGGTGCCTTTTGCCATCTTGTCCATAAAGAACCGACGGCTGTAGTCAAAATCGTACTTCTTAATGTGCATGATAGGCCTCACTTATTGTTAATGGTTTATATATGGCTGTTTAGGGTCTGCTAAAGCTGCTGCAGCCTTATTGCTAGCCCGTCAAAAGCTCTTCCATAAACCTTGTTCAGCCGACTACCTTTGTACTATATGAATTTTGATTATGCAAGACATGATTTATTATTATATATAGAAAAATAAGCGCCAACTAAGCCCAGGTCAGATCAGAGCAAACACACTATCTGGGCGCAGGTGTGCTCACAGCGTTGCTCATTCAGATTATTAATAAGAATAGGCCTTCAGAAGCTGATATAAGACAAGTTATTTCGATACGGGAATTAAGTGCAAAAAACAGAAGAATGAGTCATCGCTTCGGAAAGGTACTATTGCAGTACCCGCGCATATGACTCATTGGGCAGGATAGCGCCCAGATCTATAGGACAACGAGATTATCGCGATGAATAAGCTCTTCAGCATTACAAAAGCCCAGCACCTCGCCAATATAACAGCTGGCTTTGCCAATAATTTGGCGTGTATCTGCGGCACTGTAATTTACCAGACCCCGGGCGATTTCCACGCCGTGAGAATCGACACAGCTCACCATTTCACCACGGGTAAATTCACCACTAAGGGCGCTGACACCTACCGGCAACAAGCTCTTGCCCTGCTCTGTGAGCACACGCACAGCGCCATCGTCCAGCACCAAGGTTCCGCGTACTTGCAGATGCCCAGCAAGCCACTGCTTGCGTGCCACCAGGGGTTCGTTATCAGCGACAAGTAAAGTCCCCACTTCAGTACCGGCAAATATTTTTAACAGCACATCTTCATCCCGACCACCGGCTATAACCGTATTAGCACCGGAGCGCGCCGCCAGCCGAGCCGCCTGCAATTTTGTCACCATGCCGCCCCGGCCAAGCCCACTGGCACTATCACCCGCCACTGTATCGAGACTTTTATCATTAGCGCTGGCACGACGAATCAAGGGAGTACTGGGGTTTTTACGAGGATCCTCTTGAAACAGCCCGGATTGATCGGTAAGAATGACCAGCAACTCTGCATCAACAAGATTGGCAACCAAAGCAGCCAGAGTATCGTTATCTCCAAAGCGAATTTCATCGGTAACAACGGTATCATTTTCATTGACCACAGGCACGACACCCAGGGCGAGCAGCGTATTAAGGGTACTGCGAGCGTTAAGATAACGCTCTCGACTGGAGAGGTCGTCGTGGTCGAGTAAAACTTGAGCAGTATGCTTTTTAAACTGTTGGAAATTGGATTCGTAAGCCTGCACCAGACCCATTTGTCCGACGGCCGCAGCTGCCTGAAGTTCGTGAATTAAAGTCGGGCGCTGCCGCCAACCAAGACGTGCGACGCCCTCAGCGACGGCACCCGATGAGACCAGTACAACCTCGAGATCATCGCCCTGAAGTTTGGCGATCTGCTCAACCCAGCCAGCAATTGCCTGATGATCCAGACCCTGCCCATTGTTAGTCAGCAAGGCGCTGCCAATTTTTACAACCCAACGCCGGGTGCGGCTCGGGGACTCTACTGTTTTATCCACGACATCTCTAATCTGTTGGGCGGTTACCAATATGTAATGAAGCTAAGAGCTGTAAACGACGTCAACCTCATGGTCATCGTCATCATCTTCGTCTTCAAACTCTTGTTCAGCCGCTTTTGCCTGCTGACGCTGCAGCCGCAGTTTTTCAATTTGCTCGCGGGCTTCGAGCTGCATACTCGCCTGCATATCACGCTCGGCTTGCGCTGCCTCAGGAAACTCAGCTTCACGGCTGCGGCAATCATCAAGATAATCGCAGATTTCATTACACAGATTATCTGTACCTTCTTTGGTTAAAGCCGAAACAAAGAACACCGGCCCCTGCCACTGTAAATCATCAACTAGCTTTTGACAGACAGCCTGTCGACTGTCCTCTGGCAATAAGTCCATTTTGTTTAACACTAACCAGCGTGGTCGCCTCGCCAGTGTAGGACTAAAACTCAATAATTCATTCTGAATTGTGAGAGCGTTTTCCAAAGGGTCGGAACCATCGGCCGGCAGCATGTCGACCATATGCAGTAAAAAACGTGTGCGCGTTAAATGTTTAAGAAAACGAATGCCCAGTCCAGCTCCCTCTGAGGCACCTTCGACCAGACCCGGGACATCAGCAATCACAAAACTGCGATATTTCTGCAAAGTAACGACGCCAAGGTTGGGCACCAGGGTCGTGAAAGGGTAATCGGATACTTTTGGCGTCGCT
>JBFHDT010000401.1:0-2357 GCA_041584575.1 Porticoccaceae bacterium | reverse complement strand
TTTCTCAATGGTGGCCAGAAATTATACTGGGGCTGAGCTATGCCGGTGATATCACCGCTACTGATGCCGATAGTTTGAAAGAGCGTGTGTTTTGAATAGGCGTGAGCGCCTACAAGAGCGGGGCTCTTTAGCGAGAGGCTGCTTGACTCAAAGCGCAGCCCCTCAACAAGAGCCGCAACAAGAACAGCAACAAAAAAAGCAGCAGCGGGGCGTGGCGCTGATACTGGTACTATGGTTCATCGTTCTGCTTGGCGTATTGGCACTGGGTTTGTCGAAAGTCAGTCGCAACAATGCGTTGATTGCTCGCCAGCTAAGTAGCGTAACGCAGGCGCGACATTTGGCAGAGGGCGGGATACAAGTTGTATTGGCGAACTTGCTAATGGCCAGCGATGAGAATCGCCTGCTGGGTGATGGTGAGGAATTTGTGCTGTCATTTGAGCAGGGCGAAGTAGCACTTTTGCTTTACAACGAAAGCGGCAAAATCAATATTAATCAGGCTAGCGAAGCATTGCTGGTACGCTTGTTTATGAGCCATGAACTTTCACTGGCGCAAAGTGAAGCACTGGCGGGAGCCATTGCCGACTGGCGTGACGAAGATGACCTGGTGCGTTTGCACGGCGCGGAGGATGATGATTACTTCGCCGCAGGCTTAGCCTACGGTACAGCCGATAGCGCGTTTACTAACGTCCGCGAATTGCGGAAGGTGTTGGGCATGGAGGAAATTATTTATCAGCAGATTGAGGCTGACGTGACAACGTATTCAAAAAGCCCAGGGGTTAACCCCAAAGTCGCACCTCTGAATGTTTTACTGGCTATTAGTGATCTCGACTCAAGCGCTCTTCAACACTATATTGATGAGCGCCGCCGCACCCATCGTGCGGGTTTGCCGCTGCCGCCCGTGCCATCGGTTGAACAGAGCTTTTTGGCCAGTGACGAGGGTGACATATTTAGCTTGTCGGCATTAGCGACAACCGCTCGTGGTGGCGTTGGGGGGCAGAGTGTGGTTTTTGAACTGATTGAAAAGGCGGGAAAAACAAGAATTAAAAGACTTGATTCAAAGCCCTATTTACAGCCTCGTATCTTGCCAGCAGCTTATCTGCAAGGCCAGGGACAAACAGAGAGATTTGATATGAGCGTAGAAGAAAGATAAGCATGGCTGGATTTATTCCCCCCCACCGCCAGCAACAATTTTTGCGAGCCAGCAGTGAGTTTTTTCATTGGTGGCTGGCTGAACTGGTTCAGTTATTGCCCAAAAAGTGGCGCACGGGCTTATTGGGGCAACAGGCGCTATGCCGGCTTAGCCTTGAGCGGGATCGTTTACAACTGGTACTACAAACTCAGGGTCGAGAGACGCCTCTGGGCAGTTATTATTTACCCCCACTGTCAGGCTCGATAGCGCCGAATATCTCGTCTGAAGGCTACCAGGAAAGCGGTACCGATACAGCGGCATCGGCAAAACAAGAGCTACTGAACAATATTGCCACACTGGATAATCAGTCTCGTGGGCGGGTTATTTTAGAACTGGCGGATGATTATTTATTAATTCGCGATATTACTTTACCGCTGGTCAGCGATGACGATATCGCGAGTATGTTAGCCCATGAGATTGATCGACTCAGCCCCTTCGAAAAAGACAAGGTGTGCTACGGCTATGAGGTTCTCCAAAAAAACCTACAGACCGGCAAACTTCGTCTGCGCTTAATTTGTCTGGAAAGAGCCGTACTTGAAAACCTGCTTGCGCACTGTGGCGAGCTGGGCCTGGGGGTGGTGCAAGTTCAGCGTAAAACTGAGTTAACGGGACCTGAATCTTTTTGCGAAACGTTGAACCTCTTACCGGCTGATCAACGCCCCGCCAAAGAAAAACTGTGGACGAGTGCCAATCAAGCACTGGCAGGCCTGGCTACGGTTTTATTATTGGCGGTATTGATGTTGCCATTGTGGTATTACGAAAATCAGATTGGGCACCTGAGTGAAGAGGTCGATGCTTTGCTAGAACAAAGCAAGGTGGTTAGAGACAAGCAGGCGCGCCTGGTGGGGGCGCTGGATATTCGCGATGCCCTGGTAGAGCGAAAAAACAATGAGTTTGAAAAAATAATTATTTTGCATACTCTAGCTCAAGTCATTCCCGATAATACCTGGCTGACGCGAGTCACCATTCGAAATTTGGCCCTGGAAATAGAGGGTGAATCAGAAAAGTCGTCGGACCTTATTGAAAAGCTAGAGTCACAGGCAGCTTTTTATCAAGTTGAATTTGCTTCGTCGGTAACGCGCAATACCCGCACCGCTAAAGAACGCTTCCAAATTAAAATGCGCCTGTCTGACAAAGCAGAGGTGTTGGCCAATAATGCGGCTTCAGC
>JBFHDT010000400.1:0-2358 GCA_041584575.1 Porticoccaceae bacterium | reverse complement strand
TCGCCGACGCGCATTTGCTCGAGCAAGGCCAGGCTCTCGCTAGCAGGACGATCGCGGTAGGGACTGTTTTTACCCGGCTCGGTGAGTGAACCGCGATATTCGCGGGTCTGCTCCGGCGTTAGCTCGCAGATATAAGCTTTGCCATCATTCACCAACGCCACAGCCCAATCGTAGAGCTGGGCAAAATAATCAGAGGCATAACGTACTTCTCCCTGCCACTCAAAGCCCAGCCAGCGCACGTCTTCAATAATCGCCTGCACAAACTCATCGCTTTCTTTGTCGGGATTGGTATCGTCGAAACGCAAGCGACAAATGCCGCCGAACTCCTCAGCAAGACCAAAATTAACGCAAATCGCCTTGGCATGACCAATGTGCAAATAGCCATTGGGCTCGGGGGGAAAGCGCGTGACGACTGCTTTTGTAGCAGAAGATTGCAGATCATCCTTTATCACTTGTTGAATAAAGTTGAGCGGCTTATCGGTGGGGCTAGAATCGTCCATTGTCAGTCATCAATTAGTGGGTAAAATGAATCGCCTGTAAGCTCAAAAAGGCAGCGGCAGCAACGTTGCAGCAAGCTGGCTGATTAAAACAGCCGCGAATTATAACGGCCTCAGACGGCTTTGATAAACCGATTATTCCAATCTTCGGGCAAAGCCCTTATCATCGCCTTCCTAAGTAGTTTCCACCCCACCACAAGCCCAACCAAAAGTGCAGGTCCAAATATGATTACTCTACACACTAACCACGGCGACATTGCCATTGAACTGGATTTTGATAAAGCGCCCATCAGTGCCGCTAATTTCCTCCAGTACTGTCGCGATGAGTTTTATGCCGGCACTATTTTCCACCGCGTGATCCCCGGCTTTATGATTCAGGGCGGCGGCATGAACGAAGACATGAGTGAAAAAAGCACTCGCGAATCCATCAAGAACGAAGCCGATAACGGCCTCAGCAACGATACCGGCACACTGGCCATGGCTCGCACCATGGTGCCCGACTCCGCCTCGTCACAGTTCTTTATCAACATTGCCGACAACCACTTCCTCAACCACACCGCACCCACGGCTCAGGGTTGGGGCTACGCTGTTTTCGGCAAGGTGGTTGACGGTATGGACGTGGTCGATAAAATCAAAGCGGTAGCAACTGGTAACCATGGCCCTCACCAGGATGTACCGACAGAGACTGTGGTCATCGAAAAAACGTCTATCTCTGACGCCTACGCTGAGCGTTAAATTGAACCGGGGCGGTTGTTGCACATTCACGGCGCGGCTGCCCCTTTGAACACCCTTTTTATTTCTGACCTCCACCTTTGCGCCGAAAGACCGGCGGTTAACAAGGCCTTCTTCCATTTTCTGCAAACCCGCGCAGCTGAGGCCGATTCGTTGTATATCCTCGGCGATCTGTTCGAAGCCTGGATTGGTGATGATGACCCCGCCCCCCTGTCCCAACAGGTAATTCGTGCCTTGCGCACACTTACCGATGGCGGCACCCGCTTGTACTTCCTCCACGGCAATCGTGACTTCGTGATTGGCAAGCGCTTTGCGCGAGAGACCGGCGCCACTTTGCTAAAGGATCACGCACTGGTTGCTATCGGCGACGAACAAGCATTGGTGCTTCACGGAGACACTCTCTGCACGGACGATATCGCCTACCAGAAGTTTCGCCGTCGTATCCGCAATCCCTTCGTTCTCGGTATTATGCGCCGCTTGCCGCTAAAAACTCGTCAGAATATCGGCATTAAGGGGCGTGAAAAAAGCATGGCGGCCAACAGTAATAAAAGCGCCAGTATTATGGATGTCACTCCCGACACCGTGACAGCAATGATGAAAGAATACGGTGTAACAACAATGATTCACGGCCATACCCATCGACCTTTCTGCCACGAACTGGTGCTCGATGACGGCAGGCCAGCGCGACGTATTGTATTGGGTGATTGGGGTCGTAAGGGCTGGGTGGTTAGCTCAAACGATGAAGAGCTAACGCTCTCTTCATTTACTATATAAAACCATAAAGTAAAAGCATTCGGTGTCGGCGATTCACTTGTTATATTCTTGCCTGCCTATATGCCTTGTTTAAGGAGGTGTAAAGTAACTCCCTTTCAGACAACAATGACTTTCTCCACTTCCCGAGCTCATCAGAATTGATTTCATCATTATTTCTAGAAGCATATTGATAAAACTCAGTGATTTTCTCACCATAAGCTCTAATAGATTTTTGCTGTTCATTACAACCAATTAAAAGCAACCGGCCTTCACTATTGGTCAACCCTTTAAAAAGAGAAAACACTTCTGACCTTAGTTTTGTAATAGATTCAGATTTTTCTGTTGTGTTCGCTATACCTTTTTCATCAAACCTTGC
>JBFHDT010000399.1:0-2361 GCA_041584575.1 Porticoccaceae bacterium | reverse complement strand
CGTCAAATACCGCATTGTCATCACTATGTAGCGTTTGCCAATTAGCGACAGCGCGCTCCCAGAGCTCGCCCTTGGGGGCAAACTTACGGCCTTTCACATAATCAAGAGTAATGTCATCAACGCCAACCATGCCTACGCGGGCTCCGGCCTCAATGGCCATATTGCACACCGTCATGCGCCCTTCCATCGACATATTACGGAAGACTTCACCGCCAAACTCGATGGCATAACCCGTACCGCCTGCAGTGCCTAAGCGGGCAATGACCGCTAAAACAACATCTTTGGCAGTCACCCCTACGCCGAGCTGCCCATCAACGCGCACCAGCATATTCTTCATCTTTTTTGCGACCAAGCATTGACTGGCCAGTACATGCTCGACCTCCGAGGTACCAATGCCGTGAGCCAGCGCTCCGAGCGCACCATGGGTTGCGGTGTGGGAATCCCCACAAACCACTGTCATGCCCGGCAAGGTAGCGCCTTGCTCGGGGCCAATCACATGAACAATACCCTGACCGGCATCGTTCATTTTGTATTCAGTAATGCCAAAGGCCTCGCAATTATCGTCGAGGGTTTGCACTTGAATACGCGCCACATTATCGCTGATGGCCGCAATGCCGCCGGCCCGCTCACTGATCGTGGTCGGTACGTTGTGGTCAGCGGTTGCCAGGTTGGCGTCAATGCGCCAGGGTTTACGCCCAGCGAGCCGCAATCCTTCAAAGGCCTGTGGCGAAGTCACTTCATGCAGCAAGTGGCGATCGATATAAAGCAGGGCCGAACCATCGTCGCGCTGCTTGACGAGGTGAGAATCCCAAAGTTTGTCGTATAAGGTTTTGCCAGCCATTGCTCTCTCCAACTGTTAGCGATGGGTGAATTCTAGAGTCGCATTATAAATAAAACAAATTTATAATTTTTATCATTTGGATTCCAAACCAGAATAGATAGCTTGATCTTGATAGAGACACTATGGATACACAATTGCTTGAAGCTTTTATCGCTGTCGTAGAAAGTGGTTCATTCTCTGTTGCCGCCGAGCGGGTGCACCTCACCCAGCCAGCCGTCAGTAAACGTATCGCCCAGCTCGAACAACAACTCGACTGCCGCCTGTTTGACCGCATTGCTCGCAATATCAGCCTCACCGAAGCGGGTGCGGCATTACTTCCTAAAGCGCGCAGAATATTACTTGCTATTGAGGAGACCCGTCAGAGTATTCGCGATTTATCGGGTTCTGTGGCGGGTAATTTACGTCTCGCTATTAGCCATCATATCGGCCTGCATCGACTGCCTTCGGTCTTAAAAGAGTTCACGACTCGACACCCTAAAGTGAGGGTCGACATCGATTTTATGGAGTCAGAAATGGCTTATGAAGCGGTGCGTCAGGGCGGTTTTGAAATTGCTGTCATCACCCTCGCGCCTGAGCAACACCCCAGCTTGCAGGCCTTTGCGTTATGGCGAGATCACCTACAATTAGTGGTGGCTCCCGATCATCCGCTCACGCAAATCGCCACACTCCAAGTCGCGGAACTCAGCAACTACCCGGCTATTCTTCCCGACCTTTCAACCTACACCGGGCGAAAAATTAAACAGTTCTTTGACCAGCGCAACGGCAAGCTTTCGACCAGCATTGCCACCAATTATTTAGAGACCATTAAAATGATGGTCTCCGTTGGGCTCGGCTGGAGCATGTTGCCAGCGATAATGATCGACGACAGCCTGTGTCAACTCGACTGCGAGGGACTCGCCCTGGAGCGCACCCTGGGTTACATCCACCACCAGAATCGCAGTCTGTCAAATGCCGCTGAAGCGTTTATTCAACTGCTCTCCAACTCCAGCAGCGGCGCCCAATGAACAAAAAACTGACTGAAATACCTGCCACTCAAATCAATGCACGACACCGGCTTATCAGCAAAACGGATGAAAACCCACTATTCGCAGGCAACAGACTGCTTCAGCGCTGGAAAGCCCTAAACACGCAAACAAACGCTCTTTTTGTGATCGGAGAAACCCACTTTGGTGCCGGTAATCAATTTTTAGCCGCCGCCGCACTGTGGCTGCAATCTGCACCGCCTACAGCCCGGCTGCATTTTGTCGCCATTGAGGTGGCGCCGCTGTGCAAAGCTGACCTTCAACAGGTCTTACAAGAAACGGCACCAGACAGCGAACTAGCAGCTCAGTTGGTAGAGCTCTATCCTGTACTGAGCCCCGGCTTTCACCGCCTGTTTTTTGCCGATCAACGCATTTGCTTAACGCTTATTTTTATTGATGCCGGCACCACTGTAGACAAAGCTCTGGCCCTGCTAAGATCTAGCGAGCATCCCTGCGCGCAAGCGCTAAAGGCCTTTAGCGTCGATGCTTGGTTTCTTT
>JBFHDT010000398.1:0-2361 GCA_041584575.1 Porticoccaceae bacterium | reverse complement strand
TTTGACGACGACTCCAGCAATCTCAGTAAAAACCTCAGCGAAGTCGTGGTCAGTCACAACGCCACCATCACCGGTCGCCCCTTGCGCGAAGTGAATTTTCGCGCCATGTTCGACGCCGCTGTAGTCGCCGTGCGGCGCGGCGACCAACGTCTCGCCGGCGGCCTGGGGAAAATAAAACTGCAGTCCGGTGACAGCCTGGTACTAGCCACCGGCCACGACTTCCACTCTCGTCACAATCTGCCACGCAACTTTATTGTGCTCGGCGGCGTCAACACCCGAGAACACCTACCCACAACGACTGAATACACCATCACTGCCAGTTTTATTGCTGTCATTGCCCTTTCCGCCTTGGCCATACTTCCTCTGTTTAAAGGTTTACTCATCATGCTAGGCGGCCTTATCGCCACCAAGGTCATCAGCGTCAATGAAATTCGCCGCCATTTCCCCTTCGAATTAATCGTCGTTATTGGCGCTGCCCTGGGGTTTGCGCAAGTTATGCAGGATTCCGGTGTAGCCACGTTGTTGGCCAACCTTATCCTCACCGCGCCGATGGCACAGGGCACCTACCCGGCACTGATTGCCTGCTTCATACTCACCCTGTTACTCACCGAACTGGTAACCAACAATGCCGCAGCCGTGCTTGTCTTTCCCATCGCTCTTAGCATGGCCAGCCAATATCAAAGCGATCCCATGCCTTTTATTATGGCTGTCGCGTTTGGTGCCAGCGCCAGTTTTATCACCCCCCACGGCTATCAAACGAACCTTATGGTCTACAGTGCCGGTAACTATCAATTAACAGACTACTTAAAAACTGGCCTGCCTATTTCCCTACTTTATTCATTGATTGCCCTCATCACCATTCCCATGGTCTATCCTTTTTACCCTTAAAAACCTTCAAGCCGAGCCGCTGCGAGCAAGAATTCACACCCGGCGAGTATTCCCCCCTATTGAGTAGCGCCCGCCCTACCGTTAAGATGAGCACCGCACAAACGATGCCTACATTAACTGCCCCGGTGGCACAGCTGGATAGCGCGGCCCCCTCCTAAGGGGCAGGTCAGAGGTTCGAATCCTCTCCGGGGCACCAATTACTGTTTAACTCAATGGTGGCACGGGCAACTTGCTCGACTATTACGCAGCACAATGAATCTCCTACTCCTCCACCCCGATGATTTTATTAGCAATGACCGTGTGCAAATACGCGACCGGCGCCTGCAACACGTAAATAAAGTCATTAAAGCCAAATCTGGAGACGTCTTAAAAGCGGGCTTGCTCAATGGAGGCGTTGGCAGCGCTGAAATTCTTACCGTAAACAATAATCTCGCTGAGCTGCGTGTTGCACTCAACGATACGCCACCACCGCCACTGGCACTCAACTTAATACTCGCCCTGCCACGACCAAAGATGTTGCGCCGTATTTTACAGGCGGCCACCAGTCTGGGGATCAAACAAATACATTTAATTGGCAGCTGGCGTGTCGAAAAAAGCTACTGGCAAAGCCCCTTTCTAATAGCGGATAAAATCCACGAGCAATTAATTCTAGGACTTGAGCAAGCCATTGATACGAAACTACCCGAGGTTCATCTACACCCTTATTTCAAACCCTTTGTTGAAGACGAGTTAAACTCTATCGCAGGGAGTTCTACGCGACTGGTGGCCCATCCCAACGCTAACGCAGCGATGCCCTCGAAAGCACAGCAAGCGATCACGCTAGCCATCGGCCCTGAGGGTGGGTTCATCCCCTATGAAATAGAAAAGCTTGCCGAGCTTGGTTTTTCAGCCGCATCACTAGGGCCGAGAATTCTCACCGTTGAAGTGGCCGTCAGCAGTCTAGTCAGTCGCCTCGCCGTCAACCTAGAACCTGAGACGCACAGCGTGCACAATTAAGCGACTTTAAACAGCCGCCCGCAGCTGCCAGAAAACAGGACACGCCATGACAGACCCATCACCCAAGCCTATCGACGGAGCAGACATGCCGTTGCCGCCCGCGATTTTCCCCTTAATCTGTGTTGGTGGTAGTTATTTTCTCAATAAATACCTGCCGCTTACCCCACCGTCATTACTGACCACCGAGTCTTCCTTTAGCGATAAACTTGCGGTGGCACTATTAGTCAGCGCGCTGCTGCTTATCGCCTGGGCTATCAGTGCGTTGAGATCTAACAAAACCACCCTGCTGCCCCACAAGGCTGTCGCCACCCTGGTGACCAGCGGGCCTTTTTCTTATTCTCGCAACCCCATTTATCTTGGCTTCAACTTACTTTTACTCGCAATGTTTTTTTCCAGCCTTAACCTGTGGCTAGTAATTTTGCTACCCCTCAATATTGCACTTCTGCAGTATTACGTTATTTTGCCTGAAGAAAAACA
>JBFHDT010000397.1:0-2386 GCA_041584575.1 Porticoccaceae bacterium | reverse complement strand
CCAGTCATCCATCATTTGATCAATGTTTTCTTCCCGGCGCCCAGCAATCGCAGCATCGAGCACGGCAAAATCAAATTTCGATTCTTCGTACTCAATCCGCTCGGGCTTGGCTCGAGTGGTCGGCTTGACCGAAATAACCCCGCAATATTCCGGCATATTAGCGGCGAATTCTTCAGTGCCAATGGCACGGGCGACATCAATAATCGCGTTTTTGTCCATCGTCACCAAAGGTCGCAAGGTCAGCATGTCAGTGACACTATCGATCACCGACAAGTTTGTCAGCGTTTGGCTGGAGACTTGAGCTACGGCCTCGCCAGTTACCAGGGCTTCGACTTTCCAATCTTGCGCCACCTCTGTCGCCGCCCGCAACATCATACGTTTTAGCACCACACCCATTTGCGAGTTATCAACTTTGGTGAGTATTTCTGCCACCACGTCTTCGAAGGGCACGGTAATAAACTTGACTCGGTGCGAGGCGCCGTATTTATCCCACAAATACCAGGCGACCTCTTTAACGCCCAACTCATGGGCGCGACCGCCGAGATTAAAAAAACAATAGTGGGTACGCAAACCCCGCTTGATGGTCATATAGCTGGCCACGGTAGAGTCGAACCCGCCGGATATGAGTGACAACACGGCATCCTGCGTACCGAGGGGAAAACCACCCAAACCCTGGGCGGTACTTTCCAGCACAGACAGCACCTGACCGCGAATATCGAGGCGTATCTCAACATCGGCTCCCTTGAGCTGTACTTTGCTTGCACCTGAACGCTGAAACAGGCGCCCGCCAACCTCACGCTCAAATTCTGACGAGCTAAAGTCATGTTTGCCGCTGCGCTTGACACGCAGGCAAAAACTTTTGCCCTTCAGGCTTTCACCGTACAAGGGCCACAGTAAATCAGCCATTTCATCGTAAGTACCCAAGGAGTGAGTGCTAACATGGGAGTAATTGGCCACTCCCGGGGTATTGGCCAGTAAGCGGCTAATAAAGGCATCGCGCTCGGCATCAGCGCCCTCGGCGACAACTTCAATTTTGTCCCACTGACTGAGCACCTGAACCCCGGCAAAGCGCCCCTTGAGCATGCGGCGCAAGTTATCCCTCAACTGTTTAATAAAACGTTTACGTACAGGAGGGCTTTTAATAATGATTTCAGGAAAGAGCTTGACAACAAAATGCATGGGGCAGGGACACCACAGGTAGTTCAAAGTGGCGCGTATTATAAAGTAGTCCTCACTCGGCAGATACGGCTTGTCGTCCCCGCGCAAATAACAAACCAGAACCTAAATCCACGACAAAGAAGATAAACTCCGTCACAAGAGGCGCTCTAATTTGGTGCTTGTAGGTTATACTGCGCACCAAATTGGAGACCTCGCGCGCCAACTTTAGTCAAAAGCCCCCCATACAACCGCCCTACACTGCGCAGGGGCGGTGGCACAGGTTTTGCAACCAGAGCTTGCAGCGTTATTGCAGTAACACATAAGTTAAAAAACCAATGGTAATTCTACGGCCTTGCCATTACCTTAGTTCCACGCTCGCTCGCGGCCTTACTATTGCGGGAGGCGAGTGAAAGAAAACCACACTGATCTAGATCTGGAGGACATCAATGTCTGAAAAAACCTTAAATCTCATCAAAGAAAGTGAAGCTGGCTGGGTAGACCTGCGTTTCACCGACACCCAGGGTAAAGAGCAACACGTCACCATCCCCTCAACCGAGGTCGATGAGAACTTCTTTGACGAAGGCAAGATGTTCGACGGCTCATCCATTGCTGGCTGGAAAGGCATTAACGATTCGGACATGATTTTGATGCCCGACGACAGCACGTCCGTGCTCGACCCTTTTACCGATGAAGAAACTATCATCTTGCGTTGCGGCATTCTTGAACCGGCTACTTTACAGGGTTACAGCCGCGACCCCCGCTCCATCGCCGACCGCGCTCAGGATTACATGCGCTCCACCGGCATCGCCGATACTGTACTGTTTGGCCCAGAGCCCGAGTTTTTCGTTTTTGACGACGTAAAGTGGGGCGCTAACATGAGTGGCGCATTCTACAAAGTCGCCTCTGAAGAAGCGGCATGGGCGACCGAACACGACTTTCCCGATGGCAACATGGGTCACCGTCCCGGTGTTAAAGGTGGTTATTTCCCCGTACCTCCTGTCGATTCTCTGCACGACCTACGTGCCGCCATGTGTGGTGCGATGACGCAAATGGGCCTCGAGGTTGAAGTACACCACCACGAAGTGGGTACTGCCGGACAGTGCGAAATTGGTGTTGGCCCCGCCACACTGACACAAAAAGCTGATGAAATTCAAACCTTTAAGTACTGCGTACACAATGTCGCTCACGCCTACGGTAAAACGGCGACTTTTATGCCCAAGCCATTAGT
>JBFHDT010000396.1:0-2417 GCA_041584575.1 Porticoccaceae bacterium | reverse complement strand
TGTAGCCAAATATGATGGCAATATAAATATAGAGAAGTTGTTCATACCTGCCTGCTGGCGCTCTGTTTGTCGACCAGCGTTTAAACCAGGTGTTGAAGTGATGTCCGTAACACCGCCATATCACGAGGCCGGCAATAGCGCCGGTTATTTCAGCAATGATGTCGTTGATTGATACGGTTCTTTGAGGGAAAAAGATTTGTGTAAATTCGATGGATACACTTAGGCCGGCCGCGATAATCAGGATCATCAGGGCTATAACATAGCGAAAGCGAGCTAAGTTTTGATGGAAGAATGCTGCCCACAGGAAGGTGAGCGGAATAAATAGTAGAATATTGGCAACCCAGTCAGCTCTGGAGCCAATACCCAAATTTAAAAAGCGGATATTCTGAAATGTAGCCAAGGCTTCATTCCATGGGCGATAAACAAAGTCCAGTGGGACCAGACTGCCATAAATAACAAAAATTGTGTAAACGAGACAGCCGATCAGTAATGCTGGGAGCTGTTTTTTTCTTGTCATTAGTTCAGCCTCCATCATTCAGGATAGTTGGCATACTTGTTCAGCGTGCCCTTCTTGCCCTTGAATAATCGGTTTAGGGGGCATCAAAACGAGCATCTAGCCATAGCTCGAGTACAGTCAACACCCAAATTAACTCGCCGTAATAGGCCGCATGGCCATTTCGGTGCAGGTCTATCAGTTCATCAATAAAGGCTGAATTCAGCCATTGCCTCTTTTTAAGTTTTAATAAATTGTCATAGGCCATTTCTTGCAATGGCTGGTGACTTTGCATCCACACGCCGAAGGGCAGGCCGAAGCCTTGTTTTTTCTTATTGATGGTTTCATCGGGCAGCCAGTTGTGCAGGGCTTTTTTGTAGAAGTGGCGCAGGTTTTTACCCTTGATCTTCCACTGGCTGGGTATCTGGCAGGCAAAGGCAAGTAGCTCATCGTCGAGCATAGGGTAGGTGACCTCCACGCCAGCCACAGAGCACATATGGCTAACCTTTCTCAGGTCGTTGTCGGCCAGGGTGAATTGCCAGTCAAGATAGAGCATGCGGTTTAAGGTTGATGCGTCGGGTGGCCGTTGGTAAATCTGTTGTTGCAGAGCGGCTGGCGAGGCGGTGTTTATTTGCGCAAGAAAGTCGCTGGAAAATATTTCTTCCGGACGATGACGGTTGAGAAAGTTATAGCTTTGCAAACGATCGGGCAGGGGCACGTTCGCCTGGTCTATATAACTTTTTGCCTTGGCCGCCAGGGCTATCTCTTTTGGCAGGGCCTGCGTTAAAGGCTCTATAAAATGGCTGCGCAACGCAGCGGGAATTTTGTGGTAAGCCTCAAATATGTCCTGTTTGGCGTAACGCTCGTTGCCGGCAAATATTTCATCACCACCGTCACCGGCGAGCAGGCATTTGATACCGTCTTCGGCAGCGAGCTTGGCGCAAAAATAGGCGGGTAGGGCGGATGAATTGCCGAAGGGTTCGTCGTAGCTGGTGGCGATGTCGGGTAGTGCCTCGACGACATCATCGGGAGTGACGTAGTACTCGTTGAGTTTAACGCCAAATTTCTTCGCGCTAATGCGGGCGTAGGCCATTTCGTCATAACCCTCGGCGGCAAAGCCAATAGAGTAGGCACGAGCCTGGCCTTCGCTCAATTCAGAGAGCATACCGGTGACGCTAGAGCTGTCGAGACCACCACTGAGAAAAGCGCCGGTGGTGGTGTAGTCAGTAACGGCGCGACTGACGGCAGATTTAAGCTGGGGCCGCAGTTCTTTGCTCATGGCGCGAAAGCTTTTATTTGAGCTTTCTGAGAAATGGGGCTGCCAGTAGTTGTGTATTTCTACGTGACCGCTACTGTATTTTAGGTAATGTCCGGCGGGGAGTTTAGACAGACCCTGATAGATAGAAACGGGACTGGGTACCATGTGGAAATAAATAAAGTCGTAAATGCCCTGGGGCTGAATTTTTCGCTCAACAGAGCTGTGTGCCAGCACGGTGCTGGCCGATGAGCCAAAGATCAATCCGTCTTTGGTTTGGCTATCTTTAGGTCGGGCATAGTACAGCGGAAAATGGCAGAGACGATCAACTCCGGCTAATACAGCATTATTGACAGTATCAATAATGATAAAGGCAAAGCTGCCGCCGAGCTGATTGAGAAAATGGTTACGGTCTTCTCCGTAAGCGACTGCGAGTGCGGCACTATGGCTGGCCTGCGCCGCAATGTTTGCCAGGTGAGTACTTCTCCACTGGGGGTGGCCAATAATAGCGACCATGCCTCTGTCTGTACTTCTGTTGTTCAGTGGGTAGAGTTTGTCTGTGACGGCGCAGGAATACACATTGCTGGCATGGGTGTCGACATTTAACGAGGTATTTAAGCCTGCCAGCATGGCGTCGAGTTCAATATAGGCATTGTGCGGCGCAGCATT
>JBFHDT010000395.1:0-2429 GCA_041584575.1 Porticoccaceae bacterium | reverse complement strand
CTTTAAATTACTGCCGATAAGATCCTCCCACTGACTGCTTGTTGCAGTACCCAACGGGGTTGGGTAAAAACTGGAGGCATTGTTCACCAGAGCGTTGAGCTGCCCCCAGTGTGCAATACTGGCTTCGGCGAGTTGCGTAACGCTGTCAATATCGAGCAAGCTGGCTTGTAGGCTGTGGGCGGAGTCGGCACGTAGGGTATTAAATTCTGCACAGAGTTGTTCGGCATCGTCGGCCGAATTCTGATAGTGAATAATGACCCGATAGCCGCACCCGTGCATTCGTGTGGCAATGGCTGCGCCAATACGTCGTGCAGCGCCGGTAATTAATACCACTGGGGCTTGTTTAGACATTGTCGCTTTGTTCGTTGTGTTTGCTGTTGTGTTTATTTTCGCGTTTATAGTTAGTGATACATTCAAGACGCTTTTTATCCAGCGCTTCACCAATGGCGGCACCCTTTAGCCCTGCATGAATAAATGGCTCGCTTGTAATACCCGTTACTTTGTCGGCCAGATTTTGCAGCCATTGTGCAGAGGGATAGTCTACGGCTTCAAAACCGGTGCGCCCACGGGCATCGGCAATGCAGGCGAGCAGAAAACAGGGCAGTGCTTCGGGCTGGCGGAATACGTCAAGGCCTTTAAGGACTCTTAACACCGTGGCGGGACGTAGAGTGTCGATTTTATGACACAGCAGATGATAGCGGGTGACAGTGACGGCTAGTTTACGAAAACGATTGGGCACCCGTAAGCGCTGGCAAAAGGCTTCTACCAGGGGCACGCCGGCCTCTTCATGGCCAATATGGCGGGGCAGTATAGGTTCGGGAGTAATGCCTTTACCCAGGTCGTGCATCATTACCGCGAAGCGTACGCGCGGGTCGTTGCTTAGTAGCGTTGCTTGATCCATGGCCATCAGCAGGTGAATACCCGTGTCGACTTCGGGGTGATAGTCAGCCCGCTGGGGTACACCGAAGAGATTTTCAAGTTCGGGGAAAAGTACCTTCAGCGCGCCGCATTCGCGTAGCACTTCAATATAGGTCCGGGGCGATGCCTCTGACAGGGCTTTAAGCGTTTCGCTCCAAACCCGTTCGGGTGTTAAATATTCTAGCTCACCGCTATCGGTAATTGCTTTCATCAGGGCCAGTGTTTCATCGGCAACGCTAAACCCAAGAGGTTTAAAGCGGGCGGCGAAGCGAGCAACGCGCAGTACTCTTAAAGGGTCTTCAACAAAAGAGGCAGAGACATGGCGTAGCTTGCGATTGGCGATATCTTGCTGGCCATTGTAGGGGTCGACCAACTGACCATTGCTATCCTCGGCAATGGCATTAATCGTGAGATCGCGACGCGAGAGATCCTGCTCAAGGGTCACGTTGGTATCGGTATGAAACACAAAACCGCCGTAGCCGTGGCCATTCTTACGCTCGGTGCGGGCGAGGGCATATTCCTCACCTGTCTCGGGATGCAGGAACACGGGGAAATCACTGCCAACCGTACGAAAGCCTAATTGCTCCAGCTCCTGGGGTTGGGCGCCAACCACGACCCAGTCGCGATCCTTGACAGTGAGGTCAAGGAGCTTGTCGCGTACAGCACCGCCAACCAGATAAATATCCATAAACGCACCTTAGCTGTTTTAGGCTTTGTTAGCAGCTTGGCTTTCTGGTTTTTGTGGCTTGAGCAGCGCTTTCAAAAAGTGCCCTGTGTGGGAGCCTTTCGTGGCGGCCACTTGTTCGGGTGTGCCGGTGGCGATAATACGACCACCACCGCTGCCGCCTTCTGGCCCCAGGTCAATCACCCAGTCCGCTGTTTTGACCACATCGAGATTATGCTCAATCACCACTACCGTATTGCCGTGATCGCGAAAGCGGTGCAGTACGGTGAGCAACTGCTGAATGTCGTGAAAGTGCAAGCCGGTGGTGGGCTCGTCAAGAATATACAAGGTTTTGCCGGTGTCGCGTTTTGATAATTCGCGCGACAATTTAACCCGCTGAGCTTCACCGCCCGACAGCGTTGTCGCCGCCTGCCCCAGCTTAATATACGACAGACCGACATCGCTCAAGGTTTGCAGTTTGTTAGCAATGCTGGGTACGGGGTTGAAAAATTCCAGGGCATCTTCGATGGTCATTTCCAGCACCTGGTGGATGTTTTTGCCCTTGTAGCGAATCTCCAGCGTTTCACGGTTGTAGCGCGCACCTTTGCAGGTGTCGCAGGTGACGTAAACGTCGGGTAAAAAGTGCATTTCGACTTTTTTAACCCCATCGCCCTGGCAGGCTTCGCAGCGACCGCCTTTGACATTAAAGCTGAAGCGACCCGCCTTGTAGCCTCGTGACCGAGCCTCCTGTGTGCCAGCGAACAATTCCCGCACAGGGGTAAAAATACCCGTATAGGTTGCTGGGTTTGAGCGCGGAGTTCGGCCGATGGGGCTTTGGTCAATATCG
>JBFHDT010000394.1:0-2435 GCA_041584575.1 Porticoccaceae bacterium | reverse complement strand
GACAACAGAGCGCTCGCCGCTAATGTCTTTTAACAATTGTGCCGTCAGCTCCGTTTCCTGGTCGGTCATTCCAGCAGCGGGCTCGTCAACCAACAAAAGTTCCGGTTCCTGAATAATCAGCATGCCTATCTCGAGCCACTGCTTTTGTCCGTGCGACAAAGAACCGGCAATATCACCGCGCTTTTCCTTTAAACCAATCAGCGAGACGATTTCGCTAATTCGCTCGTACTGCTCAGCACTTTGTTTAAAGAATAAAGTTTTGAAAACACCACGATTACCTGCCATCGCCAGATCTAGATTTTGCTCAACCGTGAGGCTTTCAATAACGGTCGGCTTTTGAAATTTACGGCCAATCCCCAGATTGGCGACATCTGCCTCGTCAAATTGGGTTAAATCAACCGTATCGCGAAAAAAAACTGTACCTGAATCGGGTCGCAATTTGCCCGTTATCACATCCATCATGGTAGTTTTACCCGCGCCATTGGGGCCGATAATGGCACGCAATTCACCAGGGGCAACCACTAGCGACAAGGCATTGAGCGCCTTGAAGCCATCAAAGGAGACGGTCACGTTGTCAAGATATAACATGTTTGTGGGGATATGGATGCCAACGCTCATGATGACACCTCCTTCGTCGCGGCAGGGTCATCGGTTTCAATAGACCCCTCTTCTTTTGCGCGGCCCTCCCCTTGTCTTTTTATAAACCGTTTTTTTACCAAGCCCACCACGCCTTGGGGTAAAAATAATGTCGATACGACAAACAGTCCACCGAGGAAAAACAGCCAGATTTCCGGGAAAGCACCGGTGAAATAGGTTTTTCCGTAGTTCACCAACACCGCCCCGATAACAGCGCCAAATAAATATCCACGACCGCCCACCGCTACCCAAATAATAATTTCAATAGAATTAATGGGTGAAAATTCGCCAGGGTTAATAATGCCAACCTGGGGGACATAAAGCGCGCCGGCAACACCCGCCAACATAGCACTGAGTACAAACACGAATAACTTGTAGTGCTCGACTCTGTAACCCACGAAACGGGTGCGGCTCTCGGCGTCACGTATCGACACCAGCACTCGACCTAATTTTGAAGAGACCACATATCGGCACAAGATATAACCCCCAATCAGCGCTAAGCCTGAGCACACGAAGAGCGCATTCTTGGTGGAGTCCAGCTGCAAGCTATAACCCAATAAGTCTTTAAAATCGGTTAAACCGTTGTTACCACCAAAGCCCATGTCATTGCGAAAAAAGGCCAGCATCAAGGCGTAGGTCAAGGCCTGACTGATGATTGAAAAATAGACACCCGTCACCCGCGAGCGGAAGGCCAGCCAGCCAAAGACAAAAGCTAAAATAGCTGGCGCCACGAGCACCATTAACAGGGCAAAAGAGAAATTATCAAAGCCGAGCCAATACCAGGGTAGTTCACTCCAATTGAGGAAAACCATAAAATCGGGCAAATCCGCATTACCGTAGACACCGCGTTCACCAATTTGACGCATCATATACATGCCAATGGCGTAACCACCCAGCGCAAAAAAAGCGCCGTGCCCGAGACTGAGAATACCTGCATAGCCCCAAATTAAATCCACCGCCAGAGCCAGCAGGGCATAACACAAATATTTGCCCAGCAGCGACACCGCGTAGGTCGATAGATGGAAGACCGAGTCCTCTGGGACGACCAAATTCAGCACTGGCACCATGACCGTAACCACGGCAATGACAGTTATCAGCCATTGGCCACCTTTATCGCTTCGCCACCAATGGCCTTGTGAAGTATTCATCATTCAATCCTCAACAAAGCGACCTTTGAGGGCAAAGAGCCCTCGCGGTCGACGCTGAATAAACAAGATAACAAAGACGAGAATGAGAATTTTCGCCAATACCGCACCGATCATCGGCTCAGCAAATTTGTTGACGATACCCAGACTCATAGCGCCGACAAAGGTACCCAGCAAGTTACCCACCCCACCAAAAACCACCACCATAAAAGAATCAATGATGTAGGCTTGGCCCATGTTTGGCCCCACATTGGTCAGCTGACTCAGCGCGACACCGGCAATGCCCGCGACACCAGAACCCAGACCAAAGGTCATGGCATCGACCCAGCCCGTGCGTATGCCCATGGAGCTGGCCATAGCACGATTTTGCGTCACCGCCCGCATCTGCAAACCAAAGAAAGTACGTTTTAATAGCTGTATCAGTAAAAAGAGGACGGCCAGAGCAAAAAAGATGATGTAAAGCCGGTTATAGGTCAGCGACAACATGCCGTTGATTTCCCATGAACCACTCATCCATTCGGGTGTAATGACAGAGCGGTTTAAAGGGGTAAAAATAGACCTGACAAGCTGCTGCAGCATAAGACTGATACCAAAGGTCGCCAGCAGGGTTTCCAAAGGACGGCCGTAAAGAAAACGGATCACACTACGCTCAAT
>JBFHDT010000393.1:0-2435 GCA_041584575.1 Porticoccaceae bacterium | reverse complement strand
TCATCCGGTGCGACCGCGCCCTGCACCACGGTTTCACCCAAACCGTAAGATCCACTAATAAAGGCCGCATCACGAAAGCCTGTTTCAGTATCGACAGAAAACATCACACCGCTGGCGGCAAGATCGGAGCGCACCATTTTCATGACCCCAATCGACAGGGCCACGGAGAAATGGTCAAAACCCTGGTCGACGCGATAGTGAATGGCACGATTGGTAAATAAGCTGGCAAAGCAACGACGACAGGCGTCGATTAAAGCCTCGTCGTTACGCAGGTTAAGAAAGGACTCATGCTGACCCGCGAAGGACGCCTCGGGTAAATCCTCTGCCGTGGCCGACGAACGCACCGCAAAACTCAGTTCGCCATTGTACTGAGCACGCAGCTGGGCAGTGGCGGTAATAATTTCAGCCTGTAAATCACTGGGTAACCCCGCGCCGTAAATAATCGCCCGCGCCCGTGCACCGCAGGTGGAAAGAGAGCCAATATCATCTGGGTCGAGCTCGGCAAGCGTAGCGCGCAAAGCTGCTAAAGTATCACCCTGCGCCAGCACATGGTGAAACGCCTCAGCAGTAATCGCAAAGCCATTGGGCACCTTCACGCCTGCGGGGACTAACTGCTGATAAAGTTCGCCCAGGGAGGCGTTCTTGCCACCGACAAGGGCAACATCGTCATTACTCAGTGTTTCAAACCAGCGAATATAACGGGCGGATTCTCGTTTATTCGTCATTACTTAACTCTCCTTCCATGGGATTTCGCAAACATTTTCGATATCTACATACATCCTGTTCACATGACTTCCCCGTCAGTTAAATCGAGTACCTGAGTATAGGAAAGTATTCATCGCTAGAAACTGGTTGAAATCAAGTAAGGCCTGATCAAACAGTGTGATGCAGATAATAAAGGTCTTTGCACTACAATCACCGGCCCCCTATCAACGGACTGAATCACTGGTGCTGCTTCGTAGGCTAACTTGTGCTTAAATCAAACGCTTTTCGGGCGAGCTAAAAACACGCCGATACTGGTTATGCTGGGCTATGGATAAATTCGACAAGCGAGAGCATGTTGCGAGCAGATATAAATCGACCTTGTCAAAACGACAAACTGCGCGGACTTATACCGGCTCACTGGCCGATGAAAACAGTCAGTTAAAAGCAACCATAAAAGAGTTGATTGATAGTGCCCGCTATAACCAGCAAACCCAGGACAGGTTCTATGCCCTTGAGCTTTACTTCCTCGAGGCCAATTCCTACGAACTCCTTATTCGGCGCATACTGACAGACCTTAAACGCCAGTTAAAATTAACGCAGGTCGAGCTATTTCTTCTCGATCCCCAGCAAGAAACACAGCAACTCATCGGCGAAATATACGGTCAACTGAATTACAAAAATCTCTTCTATACAGATTCAGTCAACGCCATTAAGGCGATTTACGCCGGCGACATACAGCTTGTTCTCAGCAACAAGCGCGAAGACATTGCCAAACTTGCCCCCGGTATGAGCCAGAGTGTCGCTCTGCTGCCCCTACGCAGAGGCAATCATATTATCGGCAGCTTGCATTTGGGCAGTCGTGACCATGGGCGCTTTCACCCCGGTTTAGGCGGAGAATTTCTATTACACCTGGGTACGATCATTAGTGTCTGTATTGAAAGCTCCATTAATCAGGAACGCTACAAACACCTCAGCCTGGTAGACCTGCTGACCCGCGCCAAAAATCGTCGCTTTTTCTTTCAGGCTCTGGGTACTGAAATTGCTCGATCAAAGCGTTCCAAAAAACCGCTGTCGTGTTTATTTATCGACATTGACCACTTTAAAGCCGTGAACGACAACCACGGGCATTTAACCGGCGACCGAGCACTGCGCAGCGTCGCCGACACCATCGTGCCACTACTGCGCCAGTCCGATGTACTAGCTCGCTTTGGCGGTGAAGAATTCACCGTTCTACTGCCCGACTGTGACCTCAGCCACGCCGAAGAAATTGCCGAAAGAATTCGCGATAAAATCTCACACGTCGATATTGCAAATGACAAGCAAGAGAATTTTCAACTCACCGTTTCCATCGGCGTCAGCCATTGGCAAGAGGGGCAAAAAGGCTTTGCCGACAGCGAGTCCATACAGGACCACCTCATTAGCCAAGCCGACAAGGGCGTTTACCAAGCCAAGGAAGATGGCCGAAATTGCGTGCGAATTATCTAAGTTTCGCTCTAGACAACGGCAACAATTACAAATAGTAATGCCCAAATGTATCGAGCAAATGACCAGCTATTACAGGTTATTTACACACCGGGCCACCCTAACCCGCCCCCTTGGAGTTCTGTCAATAACTGTACGTAGGAGCGACCCGAATATTAGACCGCCAAGGTATCAGCGGGACTCAGTACACCCTTACCACCCCGGTTGACGACATGGGTATATATTTCGGTCGTAGTAACGTCAGAATG
>JBFHDT010000392.1:0-2437 GCA_041584575.1 Porticoccaceae bacterium | reverse complement strand
GTCAAAGAAGCAGCCAATCCCTGTGCCGCGCATGCCGATAGCTTCCGCTTCGAGGTAGAGGGATTGGCCAATCATACCGGCCTCACAAAATAAGTCTTTATAGCGCCAGGCTTGCGCATTGACCACAGGCTCGAATTCGGCCAGCATCGACAGCGAAAAAACGCCATCACCGGCTATTGCCTGTAGGCAGCTCAACTTCATGGCGGCGCGGCGAGCATTGGCTTTCACCAGCCGATAAAAGGGTAGGTGATTGGGTGCATTTTCAACAACCTCCCATAGCAGATCCTCACGCAGCTCTGCTTTCATCGTATCCAGCGCAGCCCTGCGCCGAGGCATGGCATATAGCCCTGGCGCAAGCCCCTCTACGCTATGGACAAATACGACAATATGAATTCTGCCTGGCGCTGTTTGTGCTGACCAGGGCGGCAGTTCACTACGGGGTAATAGGCGATCCATAAGGCGGAAAAAGTCATCATTTGTCATCGTCGCATTGGCATCGAAGGCCTGGGCTGAACGACGTTGCAGAAACAATGTTCGTGCACTTTGCTGCGAAAGAGGGTGTTCTGCTGCGGCAATGGTGCCAGGCCAGGACTCTGTTTTATGTTCTCGCTCGTTGGGCCGGGCAGGGCTATGTACCGCGTTCGCTACTTCATCAACAAGTGGCCACTTATAAAGATGACGAGAGTCTAGTCGGTTGGCGCGGCCATGCCATTCGCCACTGTCACTTAGTTGTAAGAGAGCTTCAACGGGGCTATCTATATCGGTATAAGGGTGTGTTTCACCGGCAGGGTGGAGGCTAACGAGCATATCGCCGTATTCGGCTTCATCGGCATAAAACTCATCGCTGCGCTCAAGACCCAATAGCTGTTGCAAGACTACCGTACCAATCTCGTGGATGGGTTTAGCTTCGTAACCCAAGGTAGCAGCCGCATAGCTGAGCGCTGCCAGGGCATGGCCAAGATCGTGCTGGGTGTATCGGAAAGCCCTTTCGCCATATTTCCAGGCTTCTCGCCAGGGTACTGAACTGAAGCCGAGCAGCAGCAGGGGTTGCTTACATAAGGCTTGCTTGTTTAGTACTTCAGTTTTGGGATAGCGACAGCGCAGCTCCAGTTGATGCTGCTCGACACAGTAGTGGTAAAGGCCATCTTCAAAGCCATCGATGGCGATGATAATGAGATAGGTTTCAGTGGGGTGGAGATTACCGCTGGATGGATTACAACGCAGAGACCAACGTGAATTGCCAAACTGCTTCCAGGCTGAGAGAGCGAGGGAGAACTGTAGAAGCTGGGAGATGGTTGTTTGATTCCAGTTTAACGAAGTAATACGTTTATCGCTAAACAGCTCGGCGTAGCTTGGGCCTTCGTCACTTTTTTGCAGGGGTAATGGTCGCTGTGGTGCCCCAGTAAAATGACGAAAGGGACTGGGTTGGGCCTCCCAATCCAATGTTCCCGGCCCGCGAGCGTAGCCATCGAAGCGGTGTTTAGTGCGCTCGTGGTAGTCGAGGACAGTGACGGTATTTGTGCCCGCTGAAATTGTCTGTGAATCTTTTTCTAGTTCATTGTGCATGAGTATTTGCCGACGTTAATTTTGACTGTGTTGTCCATTGTTATGTCAGGCGTGTGGTAAGTCCGACAATTTATCGTTGCAAAAGCAAACGGTAAGGAGCGTACCTGTCGCCACTTATTTTTGTAAAACTCACATTAAATCAGAGTAATAGACCTTAATAGGGTATTGGAAAAGAATTTATAAGGCCTGTCGGTACGGGAGTTGCAATCCCCTTGCCAAATTGCATGACTTAAATGGAGTGGTGATGTTAAGTAACAAAACGAAACAATGGATGGCGGACAATGGTTTTAACCCAGAGCAAATAAATGACGAAGGTCAGCATCAGGACAGTGCGCTCATTCTGGCATGTCGTAAGGGTGAGAGAGCTTATGTTGAGGATTTACTTGCGGCTGGGGCAAATGTCAATTTACGTAATATGGATGGTACCGATGCACTTTGGGCGGCTTGTGTAGCTGACGACTATCTTATCGCTGATCGCTTATTACAGCAGGGTGCTAACATCGACAATCAAAACGATAATGGTGCCAGTGTGCTCATGTATGCTGCATCGAATGGCCGTAGCCCATGGGTCAATTATTTGCTAGAGGCCGGAGCAAATATAAGCCTTCGTTCTCTCGATGACTTCAGCGCCCTTGACCTGGCCAGTGCTATCACGATTTTGCGCACTTTGAAAAAGGCCGAGCAAGAGAAGAGGACTGAAGGCCTTGTTAAAATTAGCAGTGAAGCCACTGTACACACTACTGGGTAAACCGCGATAAAAACGAAAGTCGACGGTACTTAAACGTGTTGGCTTTGATTTTCCTCAGTTTCAAGCAAGCGTTCAGCTATTTCATAAATCATGCTGCCGCCTACCTGGTCGAGGGGGTCGAGC
>JBFHDT010000391.1:0-2441 GCA_041584575.1 Porticoccaceae bacterium | reverse complement strand
CCAGACTAGCGGTTGCGGGTAAAAGGCTTGTTTTGGTGTGGTTCTTAACAGTCTGTGTACCTTCATTTAAAACCGTGTTCGGCCTGGGGGAAAGCGCCGCTGCGTACTGCATCAGCGTAGGCCTGTAGCGCTAGTTGCACACTGTTGGTCTCGGCGAGGAAGTTTTTGGTGAACTTGGGGATGCGTGGCGAAAAGCCGAGCATATCGTAGAGTACGAGTACCTGGGCATCGGTATTGGGGCCAGCGCCAATGCCAACCACAGGGATATCTAAAGCCTCTGTAATCGTTGTCGCCAATTCTGTGGGTACACATTCGAGCACCAGCATATCGGCGCCGGCCTCCTGCAAAATCTTGGCATCGCGAAGAATTAACTCGGCGCCTTCGTCATCGCGCCCCTGCACTTTATAGCCACCCAGTTTATTGAAAGATTGGGGTGTCAGGCCGAGATGGCCACAGACTGGCACCCCACGTTGACTAAGGCTGAATACGGATTCTTCTAACCAGGCGCCGCCCTCGACTTTTACCATTTGCGCGCCGGCTTGCATTAACAAAGCTGCATTGGCGAGGGTATCTTCTTCGGTTGCGTAAGACATATAGGGCATGTCGGAAATAATCAACGACTTGCTGTTGCCACGACTCACCGCGCCGGTGTGGTGGAGCATGTCGTCCATGGTAACGGGCACGGTGCTGGAATAGCCGAGAATAACATTGCCCAGAGAGTCACCAACCAAAATGACATCAATACCCGCGAGCTCAATCTGACGCGCAAAAGCACTGTCGTAGGCCGTGATGACAGGGAATTTGTCGCCGGCTGTTTTGTGATTGTTCAGGGTGTTGATAGTGACAGATTTCATCGGCAGGTCTCTTATTAATGTCTAATGCACTGTTAATTTAATGCCTTACAGGTGTGTCTGGGGATTGTAGTAGTGCCGCCCGCTTTTGATACTGAGCAGGTAGTCCACTAGATTGCGATAGTCGTCTTCGTTGTTGATGGGGTCAATATCTGCAGCGTTAATAATCAATAACGGTGCCGATTCATAGTAATGGAAAAACTCCATATAGGCTTCATTGAGTTCGATCAGATAGGCTAGATCGATATTGCGTTCGCTGGCCACACCTCGGGCGTTGATACGTTCCATGAGGACATCGGCAGGCGCCTGCAAATAAATAACCAGGTCGGGCGTGGGTTTGTTCAGGGTTAGTTGTTGGTATACGGCCTGGTAGATTTTCAACTCGTCGGCGTCGAGGGTGACGCGAGCAAACAGAGGGTCTTTGTCCATCAAAAAGTCAGCAATGCGCAATGGCTGGAACATATCGGCCTGACATAAATCTTCAATTTGCTGAGCTCTTTGCAATAAAAAATGCAATTGAGTGGGTAGTGCAGCGGCTTTCCTGTCTTGATAAAAGCGTGTCAGAAAAGGATTGTCTGCTGTTTTTTCCAGTAAAGTCTCATGATTGAAGGTCTCAGCCAGGCGCTTTGCGAGAGACGTTTTACCAACACCAACAGGCCCTTCTACCGCAATAAAACGGGGCAACGTACCGATATTCGGGTCGATATTCATAGTCTTAGCCAGTACGTCCACCACTTCCTCCAGTGCTGAGGCGGACAATACCTTCTGGCGAACAGTTTGCCAATAGTTTGGCCAGCGGGGTGCCATTGGGCAGGCTTAAATTGGGGGCGATATCGGCGAGGGGGTAGAGGACAAAATTGCGTTCACCGAGGCGGGGGTGGGGGATTTTTAGTTGCTGTGTGTTTAAAGCCTGTCTGTCGTAGAGCAGGATATCGATATCCAGTGTGCGTGGCCCCCAACGCACGATACGTTTTCTGCCCTGCTGTTGTTCTATCTGTTGTAGTACCTGAAGCAGGGTTCGGGGCTTGAGTACAGTGTCTATCGCGACCACTGTGTTAATATAGCGGGGCTGACTGCCGGGGCCAACGGCAATGCTCCGGTACCAGGGCGCACAGACTACTAGCTGAGTACCCGGAAGCTTGGCGATGGCCTTGAGGGCGGTTTTGATCTGCCGAGCTGGTGAATTGAGATTGCTGCCCAGGCCGAGATAGACCTTAGCTGGCATGATCCGCCTTAGGTTTGCGGCGGGGTCGACGTCGTTTTTTGTTGCCAGACTTTTGTCTCGGTAAAGCGGCGACCATGGCCTCGCGCTCGTCTTCTTCCACTTCCTGGTAGAGCGTCCACCATTCACCCAACTCCTGAGTTTGTTCACCGGCTTGTTCGCGCAGCAATAAAAAATCATAGGCGGCGCGAAAGCGAGGGTGGCTGAATAGGCGAGCGGCGTTTTGCCCGTTGCGCTTGTTGAGACGAGCCTGTAGATCCCAGATCTCTTTCATCATTGTGGTGAAGCGTCGGGGGATGGCGGTGCGTTTGATTTGTTGTTGAATAACGTCACTGCCAGCCTGCTGTAGGGCGTAGAGAGGCGAGTCT
>JBFHDT010000390.1:0-2458 GCA_041584575.1 Porticoccaceae bacterium | reverse complement strand
CTTACCACTGTCATCGCGCACCAGATCGGTGCCGCAAATATTCGCCCACACCCCAAAAGGAGGCGAGACACCCTGGCACTCGGGGCGAAAATTCTTTGAATCCGCGAGAATATGTGCGGGAAAAATACCGTCTTTGACAATACTCTGGTCGTGGTAGACATCGTCGATAAACAGATTCAGGGCTTTTAGCCGCTGCTTCAAACCCAAATCCAGGGTCGCCCACTGTTTGGCAGAGATAACACGGGGAATAATATCGAAGGGCCAGGCCCGATCAATATTACCCTCTTCCGTATAAACGGTGAAAGTCACTCCCATTTGCTCGATAGTTGCCTGGGCCATTTCTCGGCGCATTTGGACTTCATCGCTATCAAGTCTGCCAAGATGAGACACTAAACGGCGCGCTGGCAAACGAGCGTGGCCGGGACTACTGATCAACTCATCAAAAAAACAGCCTGCATCGTAATTATCCCAATCGATACTCATAAAGCTGATTGTCCTTACACTCTAGTTGTCGTTAACGTCGACCCATCAGTAGACGGCTCATTTATAAAAAGACAAATGCAATTGGCGAGCCAATATAGCTAATTCATTGTAAATTGACTTGCTGTATCACGGAGGTCATCACCGGGCTCTATTCCATTTTAAAACAACCCTGTTTACCATAAATTTCCATTCAACACATATAAAAAAAGCCAGAGTCGCTAAACACTGGCTTTCTTGTTTTTCTTTCTGACAAACTTACAAATTAGCCAGTACGTTTTCCGCAGAACTCACTTCGAATGCCCCACCTTCTTCAATGAAGGCCTGGGTTACGACCTTATCATCAATCACTAAAGCAAAACGCATACTGCGCACACCAAGCCCGCGGTCAGATAGGTCCAACTCAAGACCCAGCGCCTTGGTGTAGGCTCCACTACCATCGGCCAACATAGCAACTTTACCTGCCGCGCCGCTTTGCTGACACCAGGCATCCATAACAAAAACGTCGTTAACGGCCATACAGGCAATAGTATCGACACCCTTGGCTTTCAATGCATCGGCCTGTTCAATAAAACCCGGCAAATGGTCTTTGGAACACGTGGGGGTAAAAGCACCGGGCACAGAGAAAAGCACGACTTTTTTGCCACCGAAAATATCATCGATACTATCCGAACCGGGGCCATCGGCATTCATTACGGTAAAGCGGCCTTCAGGTAATGTATCACCTACTTGAATTGCCATTGTTATCTCCTTTTTAATACGTCTATTTTTGATTGTTGTATCTTCTGTCGACAGAATTATGTCACTGCCCCTTGACGGAGTCACTGATAATTATCCTCACTAAGCCCCTGTTTATAAAGGGTCCAGATATTGCTCTTCCCAAAGTCTCGCGTATCCGTCAGGCTATTCCCCACATAATGGAAAAACCTATGAACAAGCCAAGCTTATTACTGCAATTCACGGACTTTATTAAACAACACCGGCTTTCAGACGCCTTTATTGACACTATTGGCGAACACTATCTGCCTCTGGCGCAATGGATAAACACCCACCGGCCAGCCAATCGCACATGGATTATCGGTCTCAACGGCGCCCAGGGCACAGGCAAGTCAACCTTGAGCGGCGTACTGAAAATTATTCTCGAACAGAACTTCAATTGTAATACCGCCATTATTTCCCTCGACGATCTGTATTTACCGCGAGCAGATCGCAAGATTTTGGCACAGTCAGTGCATCCTCTACTACAAACCCGTGGCGTACCCGGAACTCATGATACCCAGCTTGGTATGAACATTTTGCATCAATTAAGTCATTTAAAGACGGGGCAAACTATGGCGCTGCCACGCTTTGATAAAGCCAGTGATGAGCCACTAACAAAAGACAAATGGGAAAGTTTTACCGGCCCTGCCGATGTTGTTATTTTCGAAGGCTGGTGTATGGGTTCATCAGCCGAGGCGGAAGAGGCTCTCGCTCGACCGATCAACGAATTAGAAAAACAAGAGGACAAAGACGGCTTGTGGCGACATTATGTTAACGAAAAACTACAAACCACTTACAGAGAACTCTTTGCCTGTAACGACCTGCTGATTATGTTGAAAGCACCCAATTTTGAGTGTATTCATCGCTGGCGTTGGCAACAGGAACAAAAACTGGCGGCCACCGTAACAGCCAACAACGCGCTCAAACATGGCACGCAACTTATGGACGAAGCAGGCATCACTCGCTTTATCCAGCACTATGAGCGACTGACTCGTAATAACCTGGAACAACTCCCAAAACAGGCTGATATATTGTTAGCATTGAATGAAGACCACACTATTGCGAATGTGCGCTACAAAGCGCCTTTAGATAAAACGCCTTTAGCTGACAGTGAGCCGCGAGGATAATGACCAAACCTTTGATACTGACAGACCAGGTAACCACACCCGACCTGTTAATTTTTACCGACCTAGACGGCACCTTACTTGACCACCACGAT
>JBFHDT010000389.1:0-2476 GCA_041584575.1 Porticoccaceae bacterium | reverse complement strand
CTCAATCCCGCGGGGTTCCAGAAAATTGCAGACGCATCATCGGCTAAGCCAACAAACGCACCGCCCATGCTCATTGCTCTCACCCCGAGCCCCTCAACATTAATACCACTGGCATACCCTTTGCCGGCGGGTAGTGATAGCGTGATGAATAAGGTGAAAATGGAGATTAAAATTCGTGAATAACGTGCTGGTGAAATATGAAGGTAATTCATACAGGCCCTTTTATTGTATAAGATATTATTGATATACGGCGGCTGAATTTTACAGTCTGCAGTAACTATTGCAAGCATCTGAGAATTTAGGACTTTCAGCCAATACTGATGTGGAATGACGCTGATACGGTGTGGTATTTTGGCCTGTTATTGGTTCTGGGTTACCACTTGGCGCGTCGTATTATCGTGCCGAAAAAGCGGGCTATTTCTTCGGGGTAAATTTGATCTTTTAAAACCAGACGGGTCGAAAAGTTTTAGGGTATATCCAAACAAACCCCGCTATGTAATGCGCTGAAATATTGGCCCTTATTACTCAATGTTAAAACGGCATCGCCTGAAAAATCTGATGGCGCAGCGCCTCGGCCTCGTTTACCAAGTGATGCTGGGCGCTATCGATGATTTCTATTTTGGCATGCGGGAGTTTCTGCTGAAATTGCGGCAGGTTATAGCGCCAGTCCAGGGTCATATCTCGGTTGCCTTGCACAATGGTAATTGCTTTGTGATTAATGGGCAGGTCGTGAAACTCCTCCGTCCAGCGTTTCATTGAGCCGACCCATTCGAGGGGGATGTGTCGGCTTTGCAGGGGATCGCTGTGTTTGAGAAAATTCAGAAAATCGGTATCGGCAGAGTTGGCTACAAAGTTGCGTTTAATGCGCGAAATAAAGCGACGTAGCAGGCGATAGGTGAGCCGCCCTCTACCCCAGTTGCGGGTGTGTAGTAAGGGGGCGAGCAGGGCGATATGGTCAAATAGGGATTGGCCATCCTTTTCTTCAAGCAGGTGTTTCAGCACTATGGCGCCGCCGGTGCTTTGCCCAACGGCGTGCCAGGGCTGGGGCAGATGGTTGGCGCAAGCCGCAAGCAGGCCGTCGAAAGCTTCGACGTAGTGGTCAAAACTGGCGATGGAGGCACGCTCACCATCCGACAAGCCATGGCCCGGCAAGTCGAACGTGACGACGGCGTAGCCGCGTTCTAATAAATAGCTAAACAGGTGACGATAGAGGGCGCTGTGGTCGAAGTAGCCGTGCACCACAAACACCGTGCCTTTGGCCGCTTCCGGTAGCCAGTACTGGCAGGCCACGTTATAACCAGCGGTGTTGAGCTGGCCAAGGAAGTGGCGGGTGCCATGTTGGGCCTTGGCAGCGGCATTGATATCGGCCAGTTTGTAGTGTGCTAGATAATTCTCGGCATGGGGTATTTGCTGGCTGGGAGTGTCAATGGCTGAGTTAAAACTGAGTGGCGGCAAGCTGTCGTGCAGGTGCTGCAGGCTGACCGTCACGGCGGGAGGAGCGGCAGCAGTGGGTGTCGTGACCATGGGTAATTGCTGGGTAAAAAGCGGATGAGCAGATTAGCACAGCCGTGAGTGTGTCTGTGGTCGGATGAACATTGCAGGGGGCAGCCATCTTCGGCATAGTGGCGGCCCTCGCGCCTGTGATGTTGCGCTTATTAACTACCTGCGGATCTGATTATGCCCGACTATCTCATTGCCCCGTCTATCCTGTCTGCCAACTTTGCCTGTCTGGGTGAAGAGGTCGCCAATGTCTTGGCCAGTGGTGCCGACGTTGTTCACTTCGATGTTATGGACAATCACTATGTGCCCAATTTAACCATCGGCCCCATGGTTTGTAAGGCTTTACGCGATTACGGTATTACCGCTCCCATTGATGTGCATTTAATGGTCGAGCCGGTGGATGACATGATTGTGCAGTTTTCTGAGGCTGGTGCTTCGTGGATTACCTTTCACCCAGAGGCCACGCGGCATATCGACCGCTCACTGCAATTGGCCCGCAGCCTGGGCTGTAAAACCGGGCTGGTGTTGAATCCGGCGACTGGGCTGGAAGTCACTAAGCACGTACTTGATAAAATCGATGTGCTGCTATTAATGTCTGTAAACCCCGGTTATGGCGGGCAGAAGTTTATCCCCGAAGCCCTCAATAAGTTGCGCGAGGCGCGAGCCATGATTGACGCCAGCGGTCTGCCCATTCGACTGGAAATCGATGGCGGTGTTACCGTCGATAATATTGCCGAAATTGCTGCAGCCGGTGCCGATACTTTTGTCGCGGGTTCTGCCATCTTTGGTGCCGAGAGTCGCGATGGGGCGATTGCCGCCATGCGTAAGGCATTGGCTAAGGTCTAATGTCGGGAACATGGCAGGCAGTTTAATAGCAGGGACAAATGCTTTAGAATGCCGCCGCAGATTCAGGAGTTTCTTGGTGATATTGGGTAAGCAGGGTAGTTCGGTTTTCCTTTCCCCGCGTTGGCGATGG
>JBFHDT010000388.1:0-2479 GCA_041584575.1 Porticoccaceae bacterium | reverse complement strand
CTCCCGGATCAACTCGCGTTTGCGCTCGTCGAGCTCGGCAATCACATCGGTGAAATCGGTAATAATACGCTCGGAGTATTCGTAGGCATCGAGTAGGTCATAAACCTCCCCTCGGTTGAGCAGAGCCTCGAGCGCATTCAAAGTATTGCGGGTGTTGCGGTGTCGAGTACGAATTTGCCGCGTATCGGCCTCAAGCAGCGCCAGGGCAAAGACTCGCCCCAGCCGTGTAAAAGGGAAACTTGAATGCAAGGTGGCGGTATCGACCTGGCGTTCCAGCCACCCCCCTTCAAGTAATTGCTTAAGCACCCAACTGGCTTGTTCACGGTGGTTTTTAAAACGCGGCTCGACATCGTCACCCTTAACGTCGGCAGGTTCATCATCAAGCACCTCAAACTGGGGCCTGGCCAAAGCTTCAGTCAGAATTTCCAGTAGCTGTTCACGATTCAAGGCCTGGCCGTAGTCGGCCATCGAGCTGTACTGGCGCTGATAGAGCAGGCACAAACACTGCACAACTTGCTCGCGGTATTTACCGGTAAGGGGTTTAAAAAAGTGCCGGCGCGGCTCACTGAAAAACATAGGAATATCATCGTGAAACTGACTAAAAAAGACTCAACGAGCCACCAAGGGGAAGGCAATCAGCCGGCTACTCTAGCCTAAAACCATCGGTCTGTGTATTAACAACAGTCCAGCAACCCCTTCAGATCCAATATTACTAGAATGAAACACCAACAGACTCGGTGGCAACAGCCTTATTATCTGTACTCAGGCTGCGTTACACTGACTGTTATCAAACCAATACAGGAAGCCGCCCCGACGGCACATAATAATGAACAGCTCCGACAAAACACCTGAAAAACACACCAGCGACCCTTACGCCGACCTTATGAAACCGGCTGATAAACCAATGACCGAAGAGGCCATTCCCGCTGCCACAGTGGTTTTATTGCGCGATGGTGACGCCGGCATAGAAACGTTGATGCTACGTAAGAACAAAGATATCCACTTCGGTAATATGTGGGTTTTCCCCGGTGGGCGCATAGATGACGATGACTACCCAGCCAATGGTGATAAAACCGAAGCGGCCCGCTTTGCTGCCGCGCGTGAGACACACGAAGAAGCCGGGATTCACACAGATCCAGAGGACTTTATCTGGTTCTCTCGTTGGACGCCGCCACCCCTAACGCCCAAACGTTTTACCACCTGGTTTTTTGCTGCCCGTGTGCCCGAGCACAAAGAAATTCTGATCGATGGTGGGGAGATTCACGACCACCAGTGGATTAAGCCGCAAGATGCTCTGACACGGCATAGGGAACGCACGCTCGACTTTGTGCCCCCGACCTGGGTGACACTGCATTATCTGGCGAAATATGCTTCTGTCGATGAGCTGCTCAAGGTATTTGCATCAAGCGAACCCAAAATTTACGAAACTCACCTTGGTCAAACGAAAGACGGCGAGCGGGTTGCTATTTGGCACGGCGACGCCGGTTACGAAGCCTGGGATGCAAAAGTCGAGGGTGAACGCCATCGCATTACCATGGCAAAAAGTGGTTTTATTTTTGAAAATTCTTTTGAAGATTATTGATAAAACCTTATAACCGTTTGAATGAAGCTATTTCTATTATCAATTGATAATTAATGGTGACAACAATAATTACACAAACAGCCTTCATCGGCCTTAACCTTGCGTTTAATCGTCATCATCTAACAGGAATTTGACAGGTATTTCCCACGGTTAGACTCCCCCCAATCAACCATCGAAATCATGCATCCTTAGCAACTCAACTCTTTACGCAAATAGCACGTTCAGGCATTGAAACACCCCTGGGTCAACGTAATGATTATGATTGCAGGCTAAGGTATCAGCGTCGGAGGTCACCGTCTTCGCCTCTAATCGCTCGATTCAGTTTCACGGCCGCATCCGCTTTACCTGAGAATACTTTATCCCTACTTACAGCAAGCGACAAAACACACTCAAGTGCTTTATGGGGATGCTAAGTACCCGCCGGCAAAATTAGCCGACAAATTGATGGGCCTATTGTCGACTAAAACAACCTTTGTCTGATGTTTGCTGGCATCAAAATGAGAAAATATACCCTCAGCTGCCATTACAGGCTGCCATCGGTATCGAGACTTTTCAAAGCAAGGTAGCACTTATGTCATTCAAGGAATTTCTTATCAGTCGTAGGGTTTACTTGTACTAATGACTCGGCCTGTGCAAACAGAGTGGTTGTCACTATAGAACGATTAATCGTCTGTCATCCTATCAAGCCAACACCGGGGCAATGATATATCCCAATAGCACTTTCAGTCTCCCTTAAGAGAGGGTCTCCAACTCTCATCATCACTTTCGGCATATTTAGCACCACTTCTCGTTTATTAACAGACATTGGCCGACCAACGACCGATAACCACGTTGCACTTATAGGCCAAGTACAGGAGAATCGCGGGCGTAATAATACCGTCATATACTTTCTAAAAT
>JBFHDT010000387.1:0-2493 GCA_041584575.1 Porticoccaceae bacterium | reverse complement strand
CCTGCCTCAGCAAGACGATCAATGAGTAGTAGAACTCTATCCATAGCGTCGATAAAAGGCGCAACTTCAGTGAGTTGAGAGCCGATGTGACAGTCAACGCCTTTAATCGCTATGTGAGAAAGGGAGGCCGCTCGTTGGTAGACCGTAATGACAGAGTCGATATCAATGCCGAACTTGTTCTCTTTAAGGCCCGTGGAAATATAGGGGTGGGTGCCGGCGTCGACATCGGGGTTCACGCGAATGGAAATGGGCGCGATGATGTCGAGGCTTTGACCAATGTGTTGAATGCGCTCTAACTCGGCTAGCGACTCGACATTAAAGCAGTGAATGCCCGTTTGCAGGGCCAGGGTGATTTCTTCATGGCTTTTGCCGACGCCAGAAAAAACGATTTTGTGTGCTTGCCCGCCGGCAGCCAGTACGCGCTCAAGCTCGCCACCTGAAACAATATCAAAACCGGCGCCGAGCTTGGCCAGTATGTTGAGAATTGCAAGACTACAGTTGGCTTTTACCGCATAGCAAATCAGATGACTTTGTTCACCCATAGCGTGTTGATAGGCTAAAAACTGTTCGCTGATGGCGGCTTTTGAATAAACGTAGGCGGGCGTACCGTGTTCGGCGGCTAAACCGGTGAGGTCGACATTGTCGATATGTAGCTGTCCGTCACGACGTGAAAAATGGCTCATTCGTTTTCAGTGCCGGTGGCGAGCTCTGCACTTGGCTGCTCGATCGGTGGTGGCGGAATATACAATGCTCCCTTGTTACCACAGGCATTGAGTGCAGAGCCTACCAATAAAAGCAGGGGTAAAAAGAGAAATATACGGCGGTAAGCAATGGCAGTCATTGGTGTTCATTTGTCCAGTCAGCAGAGGCGCAAGTATAGCGGTTCACCGCTCTTGGTCTCAATGTTAGCGCGTCGAGTCGAAAGTGGGTTTGGTTCAGAAAGTTGTCACCTGCTTCGCGAGTTGTTGGCGCGCTCTAGCGACAGCAAGGGTGACCTGTTTCGGTGCGGTGCCACCAATATGGTTGCGCGCGGCAACGGAGCCCTCAAGTGTCAGGACATCAAATACATCAGCGGTAATCATGTCACCGAATTTTTGCAGTTCGTCGATGGACATTTCTGATAGATCTTTGCCTGTTTCAATGCCATAGGCAACTGCGCTACCGACAATTTCGTGGGCATCGCGAAAGGCGACGTCCTTGCCCACCAGATAGTCAGCGAGATCGGTAGCGGTGGAAAATCCCCGCTGCGCGGCTTGGTACATATTGTCTTTTTTGGCAGTGATGGCCGGCACCATATCCGCAAAGGCGCGCAAACAGTCGCGTACCGTGTCGACGCAGTCAAAGAGGGGTTCTTTATCTTCCTGATTGTCTTTGTTGTAGGCCAGAGGCTGAGACTTCATTAATGTCAGCAAACTAATGAGGTGGCCGTGAGTGCGCCCCGTTTTACCGCGCACTAACTCGGGAACGTCTGGATTCTTTTTCTGCGGCATGATGGATGAGCCCGTACAAAAACGGTCTGGCAGATCGATAAAATCAAACTGAGCGGAAGCCCAAAGCACGAGCTCTTCAGAGGCACGGGACAGGTGCGTCATCAATAGGCTGGCAAAGGCACAGAACTCGATGGCAAAGTCTCGGTCGCTAACGGAGTCGAGACTGTTGGCCGTTGGGCCTTCAAAACCGAGTAATTTGGCGGTGTATGCTCTATCAATAGGATAAGTAGTGCCGGCCAGTGCGGCAGAGCCCAGTGGCGATTGATTAAGTCTTTTTTTACAATCGGCCAGCCGGCCCTGATCGCGCGCTAGCATTTCATACCAGGCGAGTAAATGATGGCCGAAGGTTACCGGTTGTGCTGTTTGCAGGTGAGTAAAGCCGGGCATTATAGTGGAGGCTTCACGTTCAGCGATAAACAGCAAGCCCTCTTGCAGGCGATGTAACTCACCTTGAATGGTGGTGATTTCACTGCGTAGCCAGAGACGAATATCCGTCGCCACCTGATCATTGCGCGAGCGGCCGGTGTGTAGCTTTTTACCCGTGATGCCAATTTTGGCGGTCAAAGCCGCCTCGATATTCATGTGGACATCTTCAAGCTCTACCGACCATTGAAAAGTTCCGGCTTCTATATCGGCGAGGATTTCGTCGAGACCGCTCTTTATTTGCTGGTGCTCTTGTTCAGTCAGAATCCCCGCTTGGGTTAGCATAGCTGCGTGGGCCAGGGAGCCCTCAATATCTTGTTTATAAAGGCGTTGGTCAAAATTAACTGAGGCTGTAAAGCGGGCAACGAAGGCATCAGTGGGTTCGCTAAAGCGCCCGCCCCAGGACTGATTGGATAATTTTTTGTCGCTCATTGTGACCTCTAGTGGCTTTCTTGCCGTGGCGAAGGTGCCTAGTATGTAAAAATGACGCATTATAGCGAATTCATTGAATGCACTGGGTGAGAAAGCTGAAAGTGGAACGAAGAAAAGACAAACCAGTAAATAGTAACCCGGCGACCCT
>JBFHDT010000386.1:0-2500 GCA_041584575.1 Porticoccaceae bacterium | reverse complement strand
GCAAAACCTGATTAAGCAATACAAGCCGCCCTACAACATATTGCTGCGCGACGATAAATCTTATCCCTATATTTTTCTTTCGAGTAACGATGAGTTCCCCCGGCTTTCTTTCCACCGGGGAGCAAAGCGGCGCAAAGGTCAATATTTCGGCCCCTTTCCCGGTGTGCAGGCGGTGCGCGAAAGCATGAGCTTTTTGCAGAAGACTTTTCGCGTGCGCCAGTGTCAGGACAGCTTCTTTAAAAACCGCTCTCGACCCTGTCTGCAATATCAAATTAAACGCTGCAATGCACCCTGTGTTGGGCTGATTGAGAAAGAGGAATACCAGCGCGATGTGCGTCATACAAAGATGTTCCTCACCGGTGAGAATCCCTCGTTAATGAAAGAGCTGGAACAGGCCATGGACAAGGCCAGTAGCGATTTAGCTTTTGAAGACGCTGCCACCTATCGCGACCAGATTACCGCGATGCGTCAGGTGCAGGCTCAGCAGGTGATTGAAGCGGGCAATGGCAATATTGACGTGCTTGGCTTTGCCATAGAGGGCAGCGATGCCTGCATTCATGTACTTTATATTCGCCACGGGCGCATACTCGGCAGTCGCAGCTTTTACCCGCGCAGTCCACTGGCTTTAACAGGCAGCGAATTGCTCAGTGAATTTATTCCCCAACACTACCTCAAAGCTAATCTGGCCTCCGAAATCCCCAAGGAAATTGCCATTGGCGCCAGCCTCGAAGAACAAACCGTACTTGAGCAAGCGCTGCAAACAGCGGCCGGGCGTAAGGTCGCCATTAATGCTGTCAGCCGGGGCACGCGGCGCAAGTGGATAGAGTTGGCCACGCGCACTGCTGAGCAAAACCTCACCAGCAAGCTGGCCGCAGCCTCAAATACTTACCAGCGCTATGTCAAACTGCAAAGTACCCTGGGGCTGGATGCGCTACCCGAGCGGCTGGAATGTTTTGATATTAGCCACAGCAGTGGTGAAGCAACCGTAGCCTCGTGCGTGGTGTTCAATCAGGAGGGGCCGTTAAAGTCAGATTATCGCCGCTTTAATATTGAAAATATAACTCCCGGCGATGACTATGCGGCTATGGAGCAAGCCCTGCGACGGCGCTATAAACGCCTGCAGGACGGTGAGGGCAGCTTGCCCGACATCCTCTTTATTGACGGTGGCAAAGGTCAACTGCGTATTGCAGAAGATGTGCTCGGTGAACTCGGTGTAGTGGGCGTGACACTGGTGGGTATCGCCAAGGGCTCGAGTCGCAAACCGGGCCTTGAAACCCTGCTACTGACCACCGATAGTGGTGAGCGTGAAATTTTGCCCGAGCCCAGTGGCTTGTTGCTAATCCAGCAAATACGCGATGAAGCCCACCGTTTTGCCATTACCGGACATCGCCAGCGACGAGACAAAAAGCGCCATAGCTCGCGCCTTGAAGGCATTGCTGGTGTTGGCCCCAAACGGCGTCGCGAGTTGCTGCGGTTTTTCGGTGGTGTCGCGGCGGTGGAGAAAGCTAGCGTCGCCGATTTAATGCGTGTGCCCTCAATCAACCGAAAAGTGGCCGAAACCATTTACAGCACCCTTCACAACGGGTAACTTGCTAGCGACTTTTTAAACACGGATATCCATGCTCAATTTACCCAACATACTCACCCTACTGCGGGTCGCACTCATCCCCCTGCTGGTCGTGGTTTTTTACCTGCCCTGGCAATGGAGCTATCTCGCCAGTGGCGCTATTTTTAGTATCGCAGCCCTAACGGATCTACTTGATGGCTATCTGGCTCGAAAGCTCAATCAGGAAACCCCCTTCGGTGCCTTTCTCGACCCTGTGGCCGACAAGCTTATCGTGGCCGTAGCACTGATTGTTTTGCTCGAGCGCAACCCCTCGCTGGCTTTTGCCATTCCCGTTATCGTCATTATTAGCCGCGAGATCGTCATCTCTGCGCTTCGAGAATGGATGGCTGAAATTGGCGACCGCACCAGCGTCGCCGTGTCGAATATCGGTAAGATCAAAACCACCCTGCAAATGATCGCCATTATCGTGTTGCTGGCCTTTAATCCCGAACAATTTGCCCTGCTGGGTGGGCTCGGGTACGTGCTTTTATATGCCGCCGCGTTGCTAACCTTATGGTCGATGCTGCTCTATCTAAAAATTGCGGCGCCGCAATTGTTACAGGGTTCCCAGGCCAAACCTGAAAAACCGGATTAAGCCGCTATCAACACTGTTCATTGGCGGAATGCTCGGGTACAATTCCGCCTCTTTTGAGGCTGGATGGCAGAGTGGTCATGCAGCGGACTGCAACTCCGTGTACGCCGGTTCGATTCCGACTCCAGCCTCCATTATTTGTACAGCACACCTGCCAGTGCTGTCGGCTAAAGCAATAAAAATCAGTGCGCAACGCGCAAACTGAATAGAATACTCCGCAGTACTGCCCGGATGGTGAAATTGGTAGACACACAAGACTTAAAATCTTGCGGCTTCACGGCCGTGCCGGTTCGATTCCGGCT
>JBFHDT010000385.1:0-2508 GCA_041584575.1 Porticoccaceae bacterium | reverse complement strand
GCGGCAAGCAATGTTTCTACAATATAGCCGCTGGTTTCAGGGTAGCTGGGCAGCCAGCCATCTTCGAAACTCCAACCGGCGGAGACTCCGCCATGATCCGAAAATGGTGCTCGATTATCCTGTGCGTGACAGAGCCAGTCTATTGCGGCGGATAGATGGCTCGCATGGTCGAGAGCCGGTTGGCCGCCTGCATTTAACAGGTCGCCAAGAATAAGCTTGAGGTGTAGTGGCTTCCAGAGCTTGTAGCGTATTGGTAGCTGGGCGATAGCGAGCAAATCCATGCAGGTGACACTTCCTCGTAAGTAGGCTTAATTTGCCTAAGATTATCGGACGCCGGCGATTGTATCAGGAACAACTTAACAAATTCACATGACCCTTTGTTTAACAGTCGTTTTATTCTGCATAGTGAGAAGGCAGTGATACATGGCTAACAACATAGCGGAATTTGCCAGATTTCTCGGGCGGTATTTTATTCACTTTGTTGAGTGTGATGTTGGTGTTTTGCCCAAGACGTTGTCTTAATTGTAAGGTGATCTCTCGTTCAGCCTGTTGTTGCCATTGCGCATCGTTAGTCGTTTGTTCGTTGCCAACAAACAGCACCTCGAGTTCGGTGGTGCTGTGCTGGATAATTTTGAATTCGCCGATACCTTCTATGGCGCGCAACACATAGATGACAGCCAATGCATGCATGATGGTGCCATCGGCCGCGATAATGAAATCGGTAGAGCGACCGACTACTTCATCAATCACTTGTAAGCCACGCCCAGCAAGGCATTGTTCAGCACTGGCTTTGACCATGTCTCCAGTACGATATCGGATGAAAGGTTGAGCCTCGGAGCAAAGGCCGGTAATGACAGCTTCTCCGGTTTCGCCTGGTGCCACAGGCTTGCCTTCGGTGTTGAGTATTTCAAGAATCAGGCTTTCATTGATGAGTAACATCTGGCCTTCTGGGCTTTCGTGGGCTGTAAAGCCGATATCTCTGCTGCCGAATTCATTGGCGACAGGGGTGCCAAAGGCCTGTTCAATTATGGCTCGCTGCTCGGGGTAAAGGGGCTCGCCAGTCGTACATACCACTTTGAGTTGAGGCAGGTGTAAGGGCCGGCCTCGATGTTGAATGTGTTTGGCAAGTAAAGTCAGGCTGCTGGCGTAACCGTAAATACACTTTGGCTGAAACTTTTCGATAGCCTGTGAGTACAGCTCCATGTTGTCGTTAGACATGTCGAAAGCATTGAGCAGGAGTTGGTTCATCGTCCGGTCTCGAATTTGCTTTATTCGATCGGTTTTCGCCAACTCAACAGGTGCGCCCCATAGATAGACCTCTTTGTCGCCAATGTCGACACCCCACCAACGTCGGGCGCGAATCCGGCCTGCTGCATCAGAAGCTTGACGCCATTTTCCGTAATAAAAAATAAGTGGCTGCCCGCTTGACCCCCCTGTGTTGTATAAGCTACTGCCGCCGGGCACACCAGCCCACGCTATTTGGTCGCGGTGGATTTGGGCATCGCTTTTATTCATCGTGGGTAGGCGTGCCAGGTCTTGCAACGCGAGTGTTTGGTTTTGAGCTAATGGCAGTTGCGCGTTGAGGATGCGCTCGCCATGCCAGGGAGAGTGCTCAACGGCGAGCTTGAGTAGTGCTTTTAGTTTTTTGAGTTGCAGTTGTTCCATTTCAGCCGGGTTTAGCCACTGGGTTTTTTCGAGTTCGGCTGCATAACTGAAGGTAGGGCGATGCATTATTTTTTCGTGAAGAGGGAAGAGTAAATTCTTTACAATTTTTGGATGCATTCCCTTGTCCTGTTTGGCTGCAGATCGTTTATTGGTAGATTTGGAGTGGCCTATCTAAAATGTCAGATATTGTAGCAAATGGGTTTTACTGGGTGATACGCTGTGTAAGCGTTTATTGGTGAAACTGTCGCAACAGGGAAGATTTAATAATGAGAGTTATATGTTGAATCGCGGCCAGTTCTTCGGGTTCTTTTTCGCCTACCTGTTGTTTGTCGTTTACGGTAGTTTGGTGCCTTTTGAATATCGGCCTCATAGTGTCGATGAGGCTGTCGCCAAGTTTGCCGATATTCCTTATCTCGCTCTGGGTATTGCCTCTCGGGCCGACTGGATCGCGAATATTATTCTCTACATCCCCTTGTCGTTTTTAGCCTGTCTTTGGCTTGGCGGGGCGGGGCGTATAAGAGCCTCTCATTATTTGGTTTTGCCTGTGGTGTTGGCACTAATGTTGGTCGTTGCTACTGCTGTCGAATTCACACAAATATTTTTTGCACCGCGCACGGTGTCCATCAATGATTTGATTGCTGAAACCCTGGGTGGCCTTGGTGGCATCGCTTTATGGCTGTTTGGTCGACACAGGCTACTGCATTTGTTGCAGTCGTTTCGCCAGGGTGGGCATCAATCCATGGTTGCTGTGTTAAGTGCTTATGGGTTGTTTTACCTTGCTCAGTCCCTGTTCCCCTTTGATGTTGTGGTTTCCCTCGATGAGCTGAAATGGAAGCTAAGTTC
>JBFHDT010000384.1:0-2511 GCA_041584575.1 Porticoccaceae bacterium | reverse complement strand
GTCCATTGTTGCTGAGGAGCGCACGCTGAAAGGCAGCTACATTGGCACCTCCGTACCCAGTGTTGACCTGCCTCGATATATGTCGCTGTATGAACAAGGTAAATTGCCAGTCGACCGCTTACTGACACACACCCTGGCTCTCGACGAAATTAACCTGGGCTTTGACCGCCTGGCATCCGGACAGGCAATTCGTCAAGTGATTGTCCTCTAAGCCACTACCCTCTACTGCACGTCTGGTAGCCCCGAACTATTACGGGGCTACTAACATCCGCTCTCTACATTAGAGCGGATATTTCAACCTGCACCAGATTTACATCCGCTTACCAATTCTACCCAGCCGTTCGGTTAATAGCGCATTCTCTCGGTAGTCGACGGGAACCACGACCAGACTAGGACCAGACTCCTCAAGCGCCTGCGCCAAGATGGTTTTCAACTGTCTGCTTTGAGTGCATAAATGCCCTTGCCAGCCAAATGACTCCGCCAGTTTCAGCCAGTCAGGATTACCAAAACTAAGATCGGTATGTCGTTTAAATTCGGTATCCTGCTTCCATTCGATCAGTCCATAAGAGTTGTCTTCCCAAACCATCACCACGATATTACTGCACAGGCGGCGTGCGGTTTCCATCTCTTGAACATTCATCAAAAAACCGCCATCACCAACTATCGCCAAAATACGACGATCGGGGTAAACCAAACTACCGGCAATAGCCCCCGGCAACGCAAAACCCATTGAACAATAGCCATTGGGAATCAGGCAGGTATTGGGTTGATGACAATGGTAGTGGCGAGCAATCCACATTTTGTGGGCACCGACATCTGATAACACAATATCGCCAGCCCCCATGACCTCGCGCGCGTCCCAGAGGATTTTTTGCGGGCGAATACTACCGGCGGTGTCATCCTCCGCATATTCACTAAGCTCAGCGCACATTGCAGTGCGTACTTCTTGCTGCACCGAAAGATCAAAAGGCGGGTAATCACGAGTCTTAAGCAGGCGACTAAACTCCGTCAAGGTCGCCGTTAAATCGCCGACCAACTCAATCTCCGGGTGATAACACTGATCAATTTCAGCCGCCAGGAAGTCGGCGTGAACAATGTGCTTATCGCGCTGGGCATTCCACAGAGAAGGATGATATTCGACCATATCAAAGCCCAGAGTGAACACCAGATCCGCATCGTCCAAAGCCAGGTTCGAATGATCTTTAGAGCCAAGACCCACGGTGTATAAACAATACGAGGCATCTTGATCGACGCAACCCTTGGCCATAAAGGTACTAATAACGCCAATCCCGGTTTGCTCACAAAAATGCCTCAACGCTTCACTGGCACGCCCTCGAATACAGCCATTACCGGCAAGAATGACCGGTTTTCGGGCGCGCATTAATAATTCAAAGGCCTGGCTAATAACTGTCGGCGTTGGCTGAGAGCGAAAAAAACGTCGCGGCAACATAGCGCGCTCATCGGCATTTTCTTTTGCGATATCCTCCGGCAACTCAATATGTACAGCCCCCGGTTTTTCCATGCGTGATAAACGTACCGCCTTACGCACAATCTCAGGAATAGTACCAGGGTGGCGAATTGAAATAGCCCATTTGGTAACCGGTTCAAACATACCCACCACATCCATTATCTGGTGAGACTCTTTGTGCAGGCGCGAGGTTGAGCCCTGCCCTGTCAACACCAACATCGGCACCCTGTCCATATTGGCATTGGCGACACCGGTAATTAAATTTGAAGCGCCGGGCCCAAGAGTACCGAGACAGCCCGCTGGATTACCGGTGAGGCGGCCATATACTTCGGCCATAAATGCCGCTCCCTGCTCATGGCGCGTGAGAATAAAACGAATTTTCTTACTCTCTGCCAGAGACAGCATAAAATCTGCATTTTCTTCCCCCGGCACTCCGAAAATATATTCAATCCCTTCCTCTTCAAGACAAGCGACCAGCAGATCAGCGGCTTTCATAAATAACCTTATGTCCTTTTCCAGTAGCAACAGCACACTAAACACTGTCGCTTAAAAAGTAGAATTGTCCACAAAACCTGCTGTGAAAAATTCTCACGATTGCGCCTTTCCATCCAAACCAACTATTTATTTTCGATGCAAAATAGAAGCCAAGAAAGAGATCAACTGGTTCAACATAAATCTCGTTGAAATTTTTACTGCGCTAAAATTTACAGATGTACTAACTAGAAGATTAGCTTGGCGTAAGCCAAAACACAGCGATTGCTGTCAAAGAAAAGTTAGGCGGGGCATGGCGTGTTCAACCAAGTTAAAATACAACTAGGCTGCTCACATAACTGCACCCAAGAATTATTCAATGTACTTTAAAGCACTACTCAGTGGGTCTTGGGTCTTGGGTCTTGGGTCTTGGGTCTTGGGTCTTGGGTCTTGGTAGAAGATATCGAAATCATCCACAAAAAGTCTGTGTTTTGTGGGTGATCGTAATGAATTACATGCAAATTGCATCCAGCTTATTGCCATCTAAATCTCTAAAATAACCCACATATAGC
>JBFHDT010000383.1:0-2533 GCA_041584575.1 Porticoccaceae bacterium | reverse complement strand
TGTTCGGTAGGATGAATTAAACGCAGGGGCGTTGGCTTGCGGTGAATTTTAATGACATCACCCGGCTCCGTGCTGATATCGACCTGGCCATCACAGGAGATCAAGGGATGTAATTCGTTACGTGTCCCAACCAATACTTCGAGCTGGCTGTCACCACTGATGACAATCGGGCGGCTGGCCAGGGTGTGGGGATTCATCGGCACAACGACAATGGCGTCCAGTTTGGGGTGCATAATCGGCCCACCAGCCGACAAGGCGTAGGCAGTTGAACCTGTTGGTGTAGAGATAATCAGGCCATCGGAGCGTTGGCTGTAAACAAATTGCTGATCGATGTAGAGTTCGAACTCCATCATCCGTACCGAGCGACCCGGATGCAGCACCAAATCATTGAGAGCAAGGCCCTTGCCAATAGTTTCACCATCGCGCTCAACACGCATTTCAAGCAGGTAGCGCTCAGTACTTTTATGCTCCCCGGCAAGTACACGACCAATGCCTTCTTCCATCGCATCGGGATGAATATCGGCTAAGAAGCCGAGTCGGCCACGATTGAGACCCAGTAAAGGAACATTGAGGTCGACCAGAGCGCGAGCGGCACCCAGCATACTGCCATCGCCACCCACGACAATCACCAAATCGACCGTGCCCTCTATAGAGCGGCGAGATAAGGTATCAATGGCCGGGTCGTCTAGCAACTTAGCAGTCTGCGATTCAGCCAGAACTTTGCGACCATCGGCACGTAAAAAAGCCACCAGACGTTTAAGGCTGTCGACAACTTCGGGGTGTTCGAGTCGAGCGACGACACCGATATTTTGGAATTGCTCCATCCCAGCTCCGGGGCATATATTAAAGCGGGATTATACACAGCCATAGGCTGGGAGGGATTAGACTTAAAAGACGAGTTGGGCCTGTTGAAAAACTGCGCTTACAAATGCCGATCAATGCCGTGTTCTTTCAAGCCCCAGGCAAACAGCTGTTCCCAGCGGCGGTCGGTTTGGCGTAGTCTTGACGTTAATATTTCCAGCACATCCTTGAGCACAACATAGCCTTGTGCTGGATGCCTATCGAGATAGTTTTCCAATGCCTGAGCGTCAAATTCCAGTGCTTCAACATCATCCAGGGCAACCACAGAAGCACTCCGCGAGCCAGCATCAACTAAACTCAACTCGCCAAAAATTTCGCCCGGACCGAGATCACAAAGCCCCGTTTGAATGTGGCGACCATCAGCCAAAGGGACTCGTCGAGAAACACGCACGTGCCCTGCTTCAATTAAGTAGAGCCGGCGATCATCCATCCCCTCGCTGACAATAGTGTCATTAACAGAGTAGGTCCTTTTCTTGACGATACCTGCTGTAACAAACGTCCGATCGCGCAAAACACTCAACATTTCACAACCCATTCTTTTTATAAAATTATAGGCGTTATTTCCAGAGTTTATTTACATCTATGGCAAGTCATTGTTTTAGTCTTTTGAGGTGGCACTTTCAAGCCTTTCCTTGCCCTTCTCTCCGGTAAAAAATTTACGCACCACCATAAAGAACACCGGTACGAAAAAGATTGCCAACACTGTCGACGTAAACATACCACCCAACACGCCTGTGCCAATAGCATTTTGGCCCACCGAACCGGCTCCCGAGCTAATGGCTAGTGGCATAACGCCAAGCATAAAGGCGAATGACGTCATTATGATAGGTCTCAAACGTAAGCGTACAGCCTCTAGAATGGCCTCACGTAGTTTTAAGCCCTGGGACTGTAAATCGAGGGCAAATTCAACAATAAGAATGGCATTTTTAGACGATAAGCCAATCGTTGTTAACACACCCACCTGAAAGAAAATATCATTCGGTAAGCCCCGTGAATAGCTAGCCAACAGGGCACCAATAACACCAAGAGGCACCACTAGCATTACCGCAAAGGGGATGGACCAACTTTCATAGAGGGCAGCCAGGCAGAGGAAAACAACCGCCAACGATAGTGCGTACAGCAGCGGCGCCTGAGCGCCCGACTGAGTTTCCTGTAGGGAAGCACCGGTCCATTCAAAACCGAAGCCCGGTGGCAGCTGGCTGGCCAGCTCTTCCATTGCAGCGATAGCATCACCCGAGCTGTAACCAGGTCCCGCCTCACCGAGAATTTCCATTGAGGCCACCCCGTTGTAGCGTTCTAAGCGAGGAGAGCCCTGGGTCCACCGTCCCGAGGCAAAGGCTGCAAAGGACACCATATCACCCTCACCATTGCGCACATACCAGTCTTTCAAATGCTCTGGTGACATCCGATATTGCGCATCACCCTGCACATAGACCTTTTTTACTCGGCCTTTATCGATAAAGTCATTGACGTAGGTCGAGGCCCACGCCGTCGACAGCGTATCGTTAATTTCCGTCATCGACACACCCAGTGCGCGGGCTTTTTGTCGATCAATGCTGAGTTTAAACTGAGGGCTGTCGTCCTGCCCATTGGGCCGTACCTTTGCCAGGCGTGGGTCTTGAGCGGCACCCCCTAAAATTTGATTACGAGCTGCCATTAAAGCATCGTGACC
>JBFHDT010000382.1:0-2537 GCA_041584575.1 Porticoccaceae bacterium | reverse complement strand
GGCTTTGATCAATTGTTTGCCCGCTATGACGAGCTGGTTAGTATTGTGGAATGGCTTAAAGCTGGCGGTGTAATACCTGCTGTTGAAGAGTTGGTGGCGCCAGGTATAACGACTGCAGCTGAATTAGAGCCTGTTGTAGAACCACCAGAGCCGTCATTCAACCTTGAAGTGTCTGTGCCCGAGGAGGCATTTGAGGTTGAGGTATTAGAAGATGAAGTGCATGAAGATAAAGCGCTCGAAGGTAAAGTACCCAAAGAGGCAGCCATCAATATTGGGGTCGACGCGCTAGCATTGTCTAAGCCGAGAAGTGCTGAAATGGAGCAAACGCTCGACCTACCAGCGGCGACTATGGCTGTTGCTCAACCAGCAGCAAGGGTAAAGCCTGCGATAGCCGTGCAGGAATCGGTCAAAATTCCCGCACAGGTACTGGATGATTTGGTCAACCTGGCGGGTGAAGCCAGCATCGCTCGGGGGCGTGTTGAGCAAGGGGTGGGCGAGTCGGCTGTTGCTCTGGATGAAATGGAAGAGACGATTGCCCGTTTGCGCAACCAGGTGCGTCAGCTTGGCCGTCAAACGGAAGCGCAAATTCAGTTTCGGCGAGAGCAAATTGAATCTTCACAGAACACAGATTTTGACCCTTTGGAGCTGGATCGCTATTCACAATTGCAGCAACTGTCTCAGGGGCTGGAGGAGTCTGGCTCCGATTTACAGGATTTAAAAAACACTTTATTAGAAAAATCCCAGGTCGTGGAGGGGCTGCTGTTAATGCAGTCTCGCATTACGCAGGATTTGCAAGAAAACCTGATGAAGACACGGCTAGTGCCGTTTTCACGACTGGTGCCGCGGCTCAGGCGAATTGTGCGACAGGTTGGTCAGGAGTTGGGTAAACAGGTCAACCTGGGTTTGAGTAATATCGAAGGTGAAATGGATCGCTCGGTCCTGGAAAAAATCATTACGCCAATCGAACATATGCTGCGTAATGCCATTGACCACGGTATAGAAAGCGCCGAGCAGCGCCTCGCTGCCGGTAAGCCCGATGAGGGCAATATCTCTCTGTCCTTCCAGCGCGAAGGTGGTGAAATAGTAATTACTATCGCCGATGATGGCAGAGGACTTGATGTCGCTGCCATTCGTGACAAGGCGATCAATAAAGGGATGATTACCGCTGACACTCAGGCCACTGATAGCGAGTTGTTACGACTGATTTTTCAACCAGGCTTTTCCACAGCGACGACTGTTAGCCAGGTCTCGGGTCGCGGTGTAGGCATGGATGTGGTGAAAACAGAGGTGCACCATCTCGGTGGTTCTATCTCTATCGAATCGACACTTGGCGAGGGCGTCGAGTTTACGATTCGGCTGCCATTCACTGTCTCTGTCAACAAAGCGCTGCTGGTAAAAGAGGGCGCAAGTACTTATGCCCTGCCTTTAAACAGCATTGTCGGTGTTACGCAATTGGATGCTGATGAGCTGGACGCCCTCCATAGTGAGCCGGGTAAGCGACTCGAGTACGCCGGTCTTGATTACCAGTTTTGTGCCCTTGGTAGCTTGTTACATGGTGGGCGAGAATCGACTACGGCGGTCACCAGTAAAGCGGTGATGATTTTGGTTGAAGTCGACCATTACCGTTACGCGGTTCATGTTGAGGCTATTGAGGGCAACCAGGAAATTATTATCAAGGGCCTGGGTGCTCAATTTAGCGATGTACGAGGCGTGGCAGGGGCAACTATTCTCGCCAGCGGTGATGTTGTGGTTATTCTTGATTTACCCTCGCTGTTACGTTCAAAGGGTGAAATATCCATCCTAGAAGCCCCTGGCCGGGCTGGCGACTCGTTGGGGGAGCGATCTTTTGAAGCACCGACCAGTGTTAGTTTCGCGCCAAAAACCATTATGGTGGTCGATGATTCAGTGACTGTTCGCAAAGTCACTTCTCGGATTCTCGAGAGGGAGGGCTTTCGCGTTGTCACCGCCAAAGACGGCATAGAGGCGACCGATATGCTGGCTCAGGTAAAGCCCGACCTGATGTTGCTCGATATAGAAATGCCGCGTATGGGTGGTTTTGAGGTGGCTCGTGTGGTGCGAGAATCTGAGGCCTTTGCAGGCTTGCCCATCATTATGATCAGCTCGCGTACTGGTGAAAAACACCAGCAACGGGCGAGAAACCTTAGTGTTAACAAGTTTTTAGGCAAGCCTTACCAAGAAGATGAATTACTGGGCCTACTGGATGAGTTGCTCAGCCTTGACGTCGCCTAAGCTTGATAGGGTCAGTTGTACAGCCTTGCCACGTATTGGCATTGTGCTAGCGGATACACGCCAGCGCGCCGTGCTACGTAAGGTGGTTGAAGCTTGCGGATTTGACATTACTCACTGTAGCGGGCTGGCCTGGGATTGTGCAATGTGCACAGTAGGTGCGGAGGTCGATGCCTGGCTGGTGAGCGAAGATAAAATGCCAGCCACTTTGCCTCTAACAGCCAAGCAAGTGCCCCTAGTATGCGGTGTGAGCTTTGTTGGTGAGTCGCAAAGTGTGCTGTGGCGTCGGG
>JBFHDT010000381.1:0-2537 GCA_041584575.1 Porticoccaceae bacterium | reverse complement strand
AGTTTAATCTGACCAACCACCATTAAGGTGGTAGCCAGGCTCTCGGTCGATAATTTTATCTCCACAAGCTTGTTTTGATCGACCTGCTCTTCGCCCTCAAAAGAGTCGACAGCATCTACCAATGATGCAATTTCAGCCGACAGCGTATCGCTCAAAGCAGTCACAATGGTGCCGTCAAGCCGTGTTTGCAAAGCACCATCAAGCTCGATCAAGGCCAACGAGGGAAAAGCCTGATCCAGTGAAAACTCTTCTTTTATAGTCTTCAAGCCAGGGCTTTCATCCGGGGCAAGCGCTATGTAATAGAGAAGATTGCGCAGTAACTCCTCACATTGCGAGCCAGACCCTTCAAGCCGAAGCAAGCGCCCCATGGTTTTATCCAGCTCCCAAAGTAACATGCGCGTTGCAGTATTTTGGCTAATATGATTTTCAACAAGAGCGATAAAAAAAACGCTGGCAACACGCCACAGTGACGCGAGTGAGTCTGTAGTAAAAAGCCCTTGTAGCCGCTGCAAAACAGCGGCAATTTTTTTCTGATTGGCGGCTAAATCTTGCTGCTTTAAGTAACCCAGCAAAGCGTATTGATACACTTTTTGTAGTTTGCCAAGCATCTCACTATCGACATCCGTCGGTGTGGGCTTATTCGATAATGCCACCTTCGGCATGAACAGGCTTGTAGCAGAAATTAACGGCTCGGCCCGAACGGCCCGCAACTCATTAACCTGCGCCAACAGCTGGGCCAGCGTATCGTCGCGACCGTCGAGTAGATTTCGCACATAGTTGGGCAGTGTCTGCATTGTTAGCTCTAGCGCCTCACAGGCACTATCCACACCAACCGAGGGCTCACGCTGCAGCGTCTTGAGCACCGCTTCCAGCTCATTAGCCAGCAGCACTGGAGCATAGCACTCTGCCATGGTCAGGGAGCCACTAACCTGATGCAAATAACCTAGGGCAAAGCTCAGCTGCGAGGTGTCCTCAGGCTCTGATTGAAATGCTAGCAAGGCCTCCCGCGCCAGACCGAGGCTTGTTTCGAGTTCCTCGACCAACCACTCCAGGCCCCTGAGGCTATGCGTCATGTTCATGGTCATTATTTCCCGCTAGCATCTCTTACGGCAACAATTTCTCAAAAGCCTGAATGCCCGGGTAAGCCACTCGACTTAAACCCTCGGGCTGCCAGTCATTGAGTTCTCCTGGGCCGACTATCAAATAGCCCCCCGGCTTGAGTTTTTCAACAAAGCTATTTAACAAATCTCGACGACGCCAGTTTTTTAAATAAATCAATACGTTCTGGCAAAAGATAACATCCAGGGGGCTGGCGAAAGCTGGGCAGTGTTGGTCAAACATATTGCTCACGAAAAACCCGACTCTCTTTTTTAATTCCTCCTTAACCGCCATTGAGCTGTCTGTCGCTACCTTAAAGTAATTATTGCGTAGCGCCTCAGGCACACTCTCAAGATGTCGGTTGGAGTAAACCCCCTGACGCGCCGCTTGAATAGCCTCTGTACTAACATCGATACCAACAATACTAAACGCAGGTGTTTGATCAGCGACCTGGTAACTATCAAAAGCAGTCATCGCCAGGGAATAGACCTCCTCCCCAGTGGAACAACCAATGCTGCAAACACTGTAGCGTTGATTTTGCCGCGAAGACCGGAGGTGGGATAACAGGCGATCTTTAAAGAAGTCGTGAGAAGCTTGGTGGCGGAAAAATTGGCTCTCCTTAACGAGCAGGCGATCCAGCAAAACTCCCCACTCTCGAGTACCGATACCTGGCTGGGAGACTTGGCGAAAATAATCTTCCACATCGTCAAAACCCAGCTCGTTAACTCTACGCACTATTTGCCGTCTGACAAAATCATCCCGGTGGGCGGCTATACGAACGCCAGTTTTATTTTCAAGCAGCTCCGCCCAAAGGCGGTACTGTCTATCACTCAACTGTAAGTTACGGGCTTCATCTGAGCGAGTAGCACTGCCAGTTGCGAGCCCTTTCGGGTTTTTAATCATGATACTGGCTAGCGCTAGATGCGGCCGTCATCTTCAAGGTCGATATCAAACTCGCCCAGATCAATTCCCGCCAGTTCAGCCTCCAGGTCAGAGACAGAGGTCTTTTTCAAAACCTCGGACTCACCATCAAGTTCGGCAAAATCATCTGTAGCAGAAAAATCAGTAATATCATCAATGGCACTCTCTGAGTAGGCATCAATTTCATTCATTGCCGCGCTGCTGCTGGCTAGCACATTTTCGACATGGGCGGGCGGTTTACGTGGTACAGAACTAGCGGCAAGACTACTGGCCGCCTCTAGAGGCTCTCCGGGCCCAGTCCCAGATGGGCTAATTTGCTCGTCGTGAACGCTCTTATCGGCAAAACTTGCGCTACTATTCTGATAATTGCTCACCAGATAGTCAGCCGGCAACTTAAAACCTGAAACCGACTCCCTCAACTCAACGGCCATATCGGTCAGTTTGCCAACCGATGAGGCCGTGCGGCTGGTACCGTCAAGTGTCTGAGTCGTAATATCCTGAATCACGTTCATTGTTTT
>JBFHDT010000380.1:0-2543 GCA_041584575.1 Porticoccaceae bacterium | reverse complement strand
TGCAGTGGGCGGCAAATACCAGAGGTCGGCTCAGGTTAAATAGCACTTGTGACAGACCAATGCCAAGTAAGCGGGTCATGGGTAGCTGGGGCACGGTGTAGGTGTTGTTTGAGTGGCTTGTCCAATAAGTGTTAGAAATGGCCGCGTAAGGAATGCTTTTTAGCCGTGCGCTGATCGATAATGACAGCCGGAAGTCACCAACGATGAGATCCGGCTTAAGCCGCTCGATTAATTCAAGGTCGTCGTGTACGTAACGTTCCAGCACCTCGGTGGTGTAGAGCCGTTGCCCTTTGGCGAGTGCGTTTAGGAATTGTTCGCTGCTAATCGACCACAGGTCGTGACGAAATTCATCGAGCTCGGGGAATAGGTCGTTGTATCTTGGGTCGACGGCAAATAAAACCTCGTATGCAGCCTGATTGAGGCTTGTGGCAAGCACAGCAGGGCGAGCGACATGGGCCAGGGTGACGGCTTCGGCAATGAAAAGGATCCGCGGTTTGTGAGCTGAAGAATCAGGCTGCTCTGAGTTGTTAGGCGACTGCGTTGCTGTCATGATTACCGTGTCAAGTATGTGTTTGTTTGCGGGCTTAGTTTGCCTGAAATTAGAGTTTTTATCTGCAAATGAAAGAGTGTGTTTCCTCTAAAAGTTTGCGTTGTAGAGATCGTTATTAATGAACGTTTTTTATCATGTTATCGCAGTTGTACTTGTTAGTACTTTTCTTTTTGGCTGTGGTGAAAGCACGACGGCCACTGAGTATATTGACAATGCTAAAAGCCATCTGCGCAGCGGTGAGTCTGCAGCGGCAACCATCGAGCTTAAAAACGCTCTTAAAAGCGATGTCAATAATGCAGAAGCAAGATGGTTACTGGGTAAAATTTATTTTGATCAGGATGATATGCCCAGTGCTGGTAAAGAGTTTCGCCATGCCCGGCAGTTGGGTTACTCCGTTGATGATGTGGTGCCCTTGCTGGCTCAGGTCTTTCTGCGACAGGCAAAGTTTGATGAGCTACTGGTTTTGCCGGCAGAAACCCTGACGGGTGAGTCGCTGGCGTTACTGTTATCTACGCAGGGACTGGCTAAGCTGGCGCAGGGAGATATGGCAGCGGCGGGTACGTTGATTGAATCGGCTCTTGGCAAAGCACCGGGATTGGCTTACGTTCAGATGGCGAAAGCTCGTCTATTACAGGCTGGAGGTGATGTCGAGTTGCTGCGTGCCCAGCTCGATACACTTTTTACGATTGCTCCCGATTATTCGCCTGCGTTGAGTCTACTGGGTGATCTTGAGTTACAGCAAAACAAGCTTGAAGTGGCACAGCAAGCGTACACCCGTGCTATTGATGCTGGTACATCTATGGCGGCAGAATTTAGAGACAGGCTAAAGCGTGCTTTAGTGCTTGTCGGGCTAAAACAATATGATACTGCCCAGGTTGATGCGAACTATTTGCTCGCCAGAGCACCGAAGCACCCGAGTGCCCAGTACGTGCAGGGCTTGATTTATTTTCAGCAGAAAAAGTGGGTTGAAGCCAGGGCAGCCTTTGATCAGGCTTTACCTGCAAAAGAGCGCTACCCGCAAATACTCTATTATTTAGCGGCCCTACATCTGCTAGAGGGCAGTCGAGAGCAAGCGACGTCCTACGCTAATGAGTTTTATGGGCTTGTCCCCGGCAATGTAGCGGGTAGAAAGTTACTATCCACCATTCGTCTCGATGAGAAAGACTATGCTCAGGTAGAAGCGCTACTGCGTCCGGTACTGGCTTTGGGACAAAATGATGTGGGGGCAATGAATCTGCTGGCCAACGCTTTACTGCGTCAGGATAAAACCGATGAGGCTATCGATTTATTATCGGAGGTTGCTGAACTGGAGCCGGATTCTCCGGTGGCACAGATGCGTTTGGGTGCCGGTATGTTGGCTGGCGGCGAGCAGACGGGTGTTGAGCATATTGAATCAGCTCTGCGCTTAAACCCGGATTACCAGCAAGGCGAGATTTTATTGGTGTTGAATTACCTGCGCCAAAATGCGTTTGATAAGGCGTTGAAGGCTGCCGAGGCTTATCGCGATCGTCAGCCAGAAGCAGCTACGCCCTATAATTTGTTGGGCCGTGTGCATATGACAACCAAACGTGAGAATAAAGCACGCGAGGCTTTTCAGAAGGCACGTGAACTGGCACCGGGGGATCCTTTCGCCAATCAGGCGTTGGCTTTATTTGCGATGCAGGAGAAGGAATACGTTGTTGCCGAGGGTTACTATCAGGAGATTCTTGACCAGCACGCGGATTATTTGCCGGCCTTGTTAAAGTTGGCGGCCTTAAAGCAAATGGAGGGTGATGAAGGGGCTGTCATTGGCTATTTGGAGCGTGCGATGGAGGCTAATCCGGCTGCTTTTCAACCCCGCGTAGTGCTGGCTCGCTTGTATCTGTCAAAGGGTCGCCCAGAAAAAGTAGCGGTGGTGTTGAATGGTTTAGATGGAGGGGGTGAAAATGCCGAGGTCTTGCATGTTGAAGGACTTGCGCAGTTGGCGGAAGAGGATTATCACTCTGCCCAGCTG
>JBFHDT010000379.1:0-2555 GCA_041584575.1 Porticoccaceae bacterium | reverse complement strand
TTAAAAGGAAAGTCTGATATGTCCCAAATGCCACAAATCAAAATCCCCGCTACCTATATACGTGGCGGCACCTCCAAGGGCGTGTTTTTTAAGCTCGACGACCTGCCAGAGAGCTGCCAGCAGCCCGGTGAAGCGCGGGACAAACTGTTTATGCGGGTGATCGGCAGCCCCGACCCTTACGCTGCGCATATTGACGGCATGGGTGGGGCGACCTCCAGCACCAGCAAGTGCGTGATTCTGTCGAAAAGCTCGCAGCCGGATCACGATGTCGACTACCTCTACGGCCAGGTCGCCATCGATAAAGCCTTTGTCGACTGGAGCGGCAACTGCGGCAACCTGTCCACAGCCGCCGGTGCCTTTGCCATCCACGCCGGGCTGGTCGACCCCTCGCGGGTACCGGACAACGGCACCTGCACCGTGCGTATTTGGCAGGCCAATATCCAGAAAACCATTATCGCCCATGTGCCGGTAACCAACGGCGAAGTGCAGGAAACCGGTGACTTCGAGTTGGACGGCGTGACCTTCCCGGCGGCGGAAATCGTGCTTGAATTCCTTGACCCTTCCGATGATGACGAGGAGGGCGGCTCCGTATTCCCCACCGGCAACCTGATCGATGAGCTTGAAGTGCCTGATGTTGGCACCTTTAACGCCACCATGATCAGCGCTGGTATTCCCACCGTCTTTGTCAATGCCGAAGACATCGGCTACACCGGCACCGAACTGCGCGATGATATTAATAACGACCCTGAGCAACTCGATCGCTTTGAGAAAATACGCATCGCCGGCGCGCTGCGTATGGGCCTGATCACAACTCCCGAAGAAGCACAGCAGCGCCAGCACACACCCAAGATCGCCTTCGTGGCCAAACCAAAGGACTACACGGCCTCCAGCGGCAAGCAGATTGCCGCCAGCGACATCGACTTGCTGGTGCGTGCCCTGTCCATGGGCAAACTCCACCACGCCATGATGGGCACCTGCGCCGTGGCCATTGGTACTGCCGCAGCCATTCCCGGCACCCTGGTCAATCTTGCTGCTGGCGGTGGTGAACGCGAAGCCGTTGTTTTTGGTCACCCGTCGGGCACCCTGCGTGTAGGTGCGGAGGCAGCCGAAGAAAACGGCGCCTGGGTGGCGAAAAAAGCCATTATGAGCCGCAGTGCGAGGGTGTTGATGGAGGGGTGGGTGAGGGTGCCGGGGGATACTTTTTAAGCTTTAACTGAGAAGGGTATCTAGGAGAACCTGCGATACCAGGAAATAAAACGGCTGAGCTCTCTCCTGTTTGCCGATCAAAGTCGATCCAGCGGACTTTTCGTGCCAGCGTAATGCTGGCCTAAGACGTGAGTGTAAATCTGGGTGGTTTTTACGTCATTGTGCCCAAGTAGTTCTTGTACTGTACGGATATCAGTCCCGGCTTCCAACAAATGCGTGGCAAAGGAGTGACGAAAAGTGTGGCAATTTACTTTTTTCGTCACGATACCGGCTTTATTGACAGCGGTTTGCAAAGCCTTGCGAACTACCGATTGATGGATATGATGTCGACAAGTGATACCGGTCACAGGGTGTTGGCAAAGCACTGTAGATGGAAAAATAAAGGCCCATCCCGGTGTTTTATATGCGTTGGGGTATTTATTGCCTAACGCAAAGGGCAATGATGGACCGAGGCCTTTGTCATTATCCGCTCGTTGCGTCGCTATAGCCGATTCCATCATTTTTTCTAGCATTGGTGTAAGCTGAGGGCTTAACAAAGTTTGTCTATCTTTATTGCCCTTGCCATCCTTGACAGTGAGTGAGCATCTCTTCAGGTCAATATCTTTAACACGTAAACGGAGGCATTCAGATATTCGTAGGCCGCTACCATAGAGTATTTCGATAATTAAACGATTCCTGTCCTGCAACTGATCAAGTATTTTGCTGATCTCTTCTTGAGAAAGAACGACAGGTAGGGAACGTTGTTTGGTGGCCAATGTAAAACCCAGGTCTCCCAAATCCTGTTGCAGTATTTGGTGATAGAGAAAAACCAGCGCATTCAATGCCACTTTTTGAGTGTTTACAGCGACATGCCGTTCGTTTGCCAAGTGACTCAGAAATATTTTGACCTCTGAATTCCCCAAAATCGTCGGATGCTGTTTGTTATGAAAATGGATGTATTGACGAATCCAGTATAAATAAGCCTTTTCAGTTCGAATACTGTACCCACGTAAGCGGATATCTCGTCTAACGGATTCTAAGAATGGACTGGACATAAGTGCCTCCTTGCACATAAATATACTGTGCTAATGTACAGTATATTGGGTGGTTGTCAAAGATGATGCGCGTTTTGTGCCAGGCCAGTGCGCGGTTTGTCCACGGCAAAAAATCTGTTATGCTGAAAAATCAATTACTTAGGGAATGCGCGCGGGTAGATAATAGGAAACCTATTATCAAAAATAATAGGACCCCTCGCTTTGTTTTGAAAGGATGCGAACAGATTGAAAAAACATATTTTAAATCAATCACTTAAAAACAAAGGCCGAAAAGCCAAGTCGGCAAAACGCGCATGCGCGATATACAAATGTTAG